>DATDOP010000138.1:0-9159 GCA_035293185.1 Dehalococcoidia bacterium
ACCGTGACACCGGGTTATCTCAACCGTCCCGCGGAGACGGCGGCGACGATTCGCGGCGGCTGGCTGCACACCGGCGACCTCGGCCACCTCGACTCCGAAGGCTACCTCTACGTCCTCGACCGCCGCGACGACCTCATCGTCGCCGGCGGCGAAAACGTCTACCCCGCCGAGATCGAGGCCGTCCTCCAGTCTCACGCGGACGTGCTCGAAGCGGGCGTCTACGCCGTCGCAGACGCCCGCTGGGGCAAATCACCGGCCGCTATCGTGGTCCTGCGCGCCGGAGCCTCCGTTGACGCCAAGGCCCTCATCGCCTTCTGCCGCCAACGCCTCGCCGCCTACAAAACGCCCTGCCGCATCGACTTCGCGGGCTCCCTGCCGCGTAACGCCGCCGGCAAGCTCCTGCGCCGCGAGCTTGGCGCTAAGCCTGAGTCTCCCGCACCCGAATCTGATGGTCGGTGACAACCAGGAACTGGGGTTCGTTAGTCAGCCTCGCGACGGCCTGCGTCACGCGTGCCTGGAGATGCCAAAGAGCCCGCCCGCGCAGGCGAATCAGAATGATCCCGGCGTGTGGCATCCGCCTTCGATAGATGAGTTCGCCAAAGTCCGTATCTCTCGTCAGGATGACGCGACCTTCTCGAACCGCAATCGAGAGGACCGTTTCGTCGTCCAATGCCGCCGGATAGTCGTGGACAATTGCCGTAACGTCATGCCCGGCCGCGATCAAGAACGGCGACAGGCGCGCGTCAACGTTCTCGTCCAGGAGAAACCTCATCGGCCTTGGGAAACGCGAGAGCCTCCAAGACGGACCTTCTCCTCGGCAAACGCGAGGCAGGCCTTCACGTCCTCAACGGTCAGGCGCGGGAACGCTGCGAAGAACTCCTCAAGGTCCGGGTTCTCGGCCAACTGGGCGAGGACAGTCTCGACCGATACACGAGTACCTTTCACCACCGGTTTGCCGGCGAGTATCGCCGGATCGCGAACAATCCTGCCTGTGTAGGCGTGTGCCGTTGCCATAGATGTCAATTATAGGCCCGTAAGCGGTTCCCGCCGTACTCTAATCGGAGCATGCGCATCCTCCACGGCACCAGGGTCATCGAAGCGCCGCCGTTTTGGCGCGCCACCCTCGAGCACGATGGCCGCCCCGTCGTCATCGACCTCGGCGCCGGCGACGGCCGCTGGGTCTACGACTCCGCCCGCGCCGACTCAGAGCGCTTCTACCTCGGCATCGACCCGGATGCCGATGCCCTGAGCGAGTCCGCCTTCCGCTCGTCCCGCAAACCCGTGCGTGGTGGCGTGAACAACGCGGCTTTCGTCATCGCCGCCGTCGAACGCCTGCCGCCCGAGTTGGCGGACATCGCCAGCCTGATCCGCGTCAACTTCCCCTGGGGAAGCCTCCTGCGCGCTCTCCTGGAACCAAACGCCGAAATTCTGCGCTCCATCGCAGCCCTTGCAAAACCCGGCGCCTGCTTCGAAATCATCCTCTCCTACCATCCGGACCACGACACCGGCGCCTTCCTTGGCGCATCTCTTCCGGCACTTGAACTGCCCTACATCGAGGGCGTCCTCGTACCCGCCTATCACGAAGCAGGCCTCGACATGACACAGCACCGCCGGCTCACCCAGGACGAGGCGCTGGCCATCCCCTCGAACTGGGGGCGGCGTCTCCTGCACGCTCGCCCCCGCGACGTCTACCACGTCGGCGGCGCCGTGTCCCAGCCCCGTTGATCGGCTACGCTACCTGCGACTCACCTTCGTACTAGAACTCGGAGCCCCCATGACACCGATGCGCACCCTCCTCTTCGTCCCCGCTCATCGTCAGAGCATGGTCGAAAAGGCGCACCAGGTCCCCGCCGACGTGATCTGCCTCGATCTCGAAGACGCCGTGCCGCCATCCGAGAAGCAGAAGGCCCGCGACAGTGTCCGCGCCTCGATCGAGTCCTTGAAGGCCGCCGGCAAGTCGGTGCACGTGCGCGTCAACCACCTCGATACCGGCCTCACCAAAGCAGACCTCGCGGCGGCAGTCGGCCCGGGGCTGGACGGCCTGCTCTTCCCCAAAGCCCGCGGCGCCGGCCAGATCCGCGAGCTGGACGTGCTGATTCGCGAGCAGGAGCTGCACAACGGAGTGCGCCCGGGCACCATCATCCTCATCCCGATGATCGAGTCTGCGCGCGCCGTCCTGCGCTGCGAAGAGATCGTGCTCGCATCGACGCGCATCGCCGCCCTCGCGCTCGGCGGCGAAGACTACGCCGCCGACCTGGGAGTTGCGCGTACGCCCGCCGCCAACGAGCTCGAATACGGCCGGCGTGTCGTCATCCACTGCGCCGCCGCCTACGGACTGCAGGCGCTGGACGGCATCTACGCCACGCTGCACGACGAAGCCGGCCTGCTCGCGGACGCCCGCTACGCGCGTTCAATCGGCATGAAGGGCAAGTACGTCATCCATCCGGAGCAGGTGGCGCCCGTCAACCAGGTCTTTTCACCTACGCCGCAGGAGCTCGAAGCCGCGCGCAAGATCGTCAGCGCCTACGACGAGGCCCTGGGCCGCGGCATCGGCGTCATCGACGTGGACGGACAGATGGTGGACGTACCGGTCGCCAATCGCGCCCGCGACCTCCTGGCCTACGCGCAGGCCATCGGGCTGAACGCCTGATCTACCGGACGCAAAGAATCCCGGGAGGCCAGTACACTCCCCGGGACTCGCGGCTTGTTCAGACTAGATCGGTTGCCCGGCGCGGGCTTCCGGCCTTACGACCAGACGCGGCGCAGAGCTTCGCGTCGGACGTCTTCGCGCACTCCCGCGATCTTGAAACCCTGGTCCCGCACCTTGCGGACCACTTCGACCATGTCCGGCGCCTTGGGCCCCCGCAGCACCGGGTCGAGCTCCTTCGACATCGAAACGACGATCTGGATCGCCTCTTCGGCTACTTTGCGTCCGGAGGGCGTCAGCTCCACCCAGACCACGCGCCGGTCCTGCCGGTCGCGCGTCCGCGTGATCAGGTCGCGGTCTTCCAGGCGGTTTAGCAGGCCGCTGACGCTGTGCGTCTCCTGGAGCAGGAGCGCCGCCAGCATCGAAGGCGTCAGGTTCTCCTTCGCGAAGTAAACCAGGCCCAGGATGCGCTGCTGCGCGACGCTCAGTTTCAGATGACTGAGCCGCTTTTCCAGGCCCCTCTGGGCGACGTTACCGGCGTCCACCAGGGTCATCAGCGGCAGTGTCTCGGTGCGGATCGCTTCTTTGTCTAGAGTCATAGCCAAGTCAACCTCCTTGAAGACGGCCCTTAACACTTTATCCATAAAAAGCTCGGTGGCGACCGTCTGTAGACTGCAGAGACGATAATAGGACGGCGATCGCCTACGCACAACCTACTTTTGTCTAAATGGCATGACCAATCGTAGAAATGTTATTGATTATCTTAGCAACACTACCCCCCTCACCTCTCGTTTCAGATTCATATCCACCTCCTCTCCACAATCCCGCCCCTCTGCTATAATCCCTCCGGCGCCGCAGGCGTGACGTATGAAGGAGTGGCCCCGGCCTAAGGTCGGGGTAATTTATGCCCGCAACAGTCGTTATCGGGGGCCAATGGGGGGACGAAGGCAAGGGCCGCATCGTCGATTTGCTGGCCCGCGACGTTAGCGTTATCGCCCGTTATTCCGCCGGCAACAACGCCGGCCACACGATCATCAACAGCCAGGGCCTCTTCGCCTTGCACATCGTCCCGGCGGGCATCTTCTATCCGGACAAGACCTGCATCGTCGGCAACGGCGTCGCCGTCGACCCCGCCGTCCTGCTCGAGGAGATCGATTCCCTGGAGGCGCGCGGCGTCAGCACCGAACGGCTGCTAATCAGCGACCGCGCCCACGTCGTCATGCCCTACCACCCTTTGATCGACCAGCTGGACGAACAGCTGCGCGGCGCCGCGGCCGTCGGCACCACCGGACGCGGCATCGGCCCCTGCTTCGCCGACAAGGTCTCGCGCCTCGGTATTCGCATGGGCGACCTCGTTGACCCGCGCGCCTTCCACGAGCGTCTCTCCTTCGTGCTGCCCTATAAGAACGCAGTGCTTACGCGCCTCTACGACGCCGAGCCGCTGCCCTTCGAGGACGTCTACGCCACCTACAGCGAGTTCGCCAGCCGCCTGGCGCCTCGCGTCACCGACACCTCGGTGGTCGCGCGCGAAGCCCTCGCCCGCGGTGAGAGCATCCTGCTCGAAGGCGCCCAGGGCGCCCTGCTCGACCTCGACGGCGGCACCTACGACTATGTGACCTCCTCGGTCCCCTCCTCGACGTCCGCCGGCGCGGCTATCGGCATGGGCATCGGCCCCGCGGACATCACCAAGGTTATGGGCGTGTACAAGGCCTACATGACCCGCGTCGGCAACGGCCCCATGCCCACCGAGCTGCTGGACGAAGACGGTCAGATCCTGCGCCTCCAGGGTCCTCGCCCGGAGATCGGCACCACCACGGGACGCCCGCGGCGCACCGGCTGGTTCGACGCCGTCGCCTCCAGCTACAGCGCCCAGGTCAACAGCGTCACGTCCATCGCGATCACGCGTCTTGACGTCCTCGATCCCTTCCCGGCGATCAAGGTCTGCACCGCCTACGAAATCGACGGCAAGATCGTCAAGACACCGCCGGCCAGCCTCGGCGCGTTCAACCGCGCCCAGCCGCAGTACGAAGAACTGCCCGGCTGGCAGGCCGACAGCACCGGCGCCCGCCGCTTCGTCGATCTGCCGCCGAACGCTCAGCGCTACGTCAAGCGGCTCGGCGAGCTCATCGGCCGCCGCATTGAGATCGTCTCGGTCGGCCCGGAGCGCGAGCAGGTCATCATCGTCGACCACGAGATCTAGTCCCCTTCCGTCGTTAGTCCCCATCGCACGTCGGACGAAGGTCTGGTTGCCTGCCCCGGCTAAAAACGGACTCCCGACGATTGACAACCGCTGCTTAGTAACTTCTTAGGAAAAACGGAAGCTCAACTTAAGAAAACCGGCACGATCATTTAGGAACGCGCCCGTTTTTGCGCGCCTAGCATTCTCTCCATCGGTTCGATACGAGCTAGGTGCCGGGGACCCGCCCAAAGCACGAGCTCCAGGAGCCGCCTTTAGCGGGCATGGGGCGGAGCCCTCAATCCCCAGCTCAGGAGGACGACATGTTGTGGTTAGTTGCAGTCATCCCAATGGTCGCCGGCGTCGCCGGCACTTCCGCCTACCTCAACCGCCGCGGTGGCTGGGTGCCGAACACCCTGCACCAATGGGACGTCGCCACGCTTGGCGCCGCCTACTCCGCCGCTATCCCGCCGCTGGCCGCCTTCAGCATCGCCCTGGCGGTCTTCCTCGCCAACGTCAGCCGCACGGCCAACCCCAGGGCTTTCGAGAACGTCATGGCGCTGTTCCTCATGGCCTTCATCATCCTCATCGGCACCGCGCTCATGTTCGCCACCACCCGCAGCGCCTTCTACGGCGCCGAGGAAAACGAGGAGGTCGTCCTCTCCCGCCGCACCATGTACGTCCTCGCCAACCTCTGCTTCTACCTCGGCCTCAACATGAGCTGGCTGGGCCTGCGCCCCCTGCTTCAGGCCATCGAGCTCCACAATCTCGCGACCGTCTTCTCCTGGCTCCTGCTCTTCTCGGTAATGGCCGGAGCTATGCGCCAGAGCGCCTGGCTGCAGTGCCTCTTCGGCGCCAGCCCAATCGCCTGCGTTTCCATCGGTCTTCTCCCCATCATCGCTGTCTGCTTTTACTGGTTCGGCCTCGTGTCCCTGGTCCCGGACCTCTGGCCGCAGAACTCCACGCTGACCTTCGCGGTGTTCGTGTTCATCGTCGCCTGTCCGCCCTTCCTCGTGGAGACCAACGTGATTCGCTTCGCCGGCAACGAGCGTTGCATCACCCTGCTCTCCCGCGTCGGCTCCAGGCTCATGCCGGCCTACCAGGGCGTTGCCGTCACCGCGATGTTGCTCCTCTGGCTCTCGCTCGTGGTGCCGCTGTAGGCCCCGCCGCCATTTACCCAGACGAGTCGCCTCGGCCAGAATGGATGCATGCGCCAGGACGTGCCGGACTATCTCAGACCCGGGCTGAAGCTCGTACTCGTCGGCATCAACCCGGGCCTGCGCTCCGGCGCCACCGGCCATCACTACGCCTATCCCGGTAATCACTTCTGGCCGCTGCTCTACCAGTCCGGCCTCCTGCCGGAACCCCTGACCTTCGCCGAGGACGCCCGCGTGCTCGAGTTCGGCATCGGCCTCACCAACCTCTGCGACCGCACTTCCCGCGAGGCCAGCGAGCTGACGCGCGAGGAGCTCGCCGCGGGCGCCGCCGGCCTGCGCCGCAAGCTGCTCGAGTGCCGCCCTGCCATCGCCTGCTTCAACGGCATGGGCATCTACGAAGCGTTTGTCGCGAAGAAGGGCGTCAAGCCCGGCCTGCAACAGGAGCGGCTCGGCGCCACGCGGCTGTTCGTCGTCCCCTCGTCCAGCGGGCGCACCGCGGCCTATCCGCGCAACGTCAAGCTCGAATACTTTCGCCAGCTCAAGCAGCTCGTCGACGGCCTGCCCGTAGAGGCCCCGGCATGACCGAGACTCGCCCCGGGATACCCAACACTCCCCGTCAGGTCTTCTCCGATCGCCTGAACGAGTTCCTCACTCAGATGCAGGACGGCTCCACGCCCAATTTCGGCGCCTTCTGCTCCTTCTGCTACAACCCCCTGCCTCAGGATTTTCAGCGCTGCGACCATTGCGGCCAGAGCATCCTTGACCGTCCTCCCCTCACCTCGATCCCCCAGGACGTCCTCGATATGCACCGGCGCAAGCTCAAGCGCGAGAGCCTCGTGGTCAACTCCTTCGCCTACGCCGGCCTCGCGCTCGGCCTCGCGATCTTCCTCGGCATGGTCGCGATCAACGTCCTCTACATGGAAAAAGCGCTCTGGTTTTTCATCCTCGCGACCTTCGTCTTCCTCGTCGGCAGCCGCCTGCTCGCCGGCATCCTCGGCGGCGTCCTCGGCGACGAGATCGGCTTCCGTTACGCCAACAAGCACCTCGCCGAGGACTGGGCCGACCACGTCTCCAACCGCGAGATCGCCCGCCAGGAGTAGCGCTACTCCTCTGCGAGCCGCCTGATCAGCGCCTCCACCTCCCGGTTCGTCCCGCAAACCACGAGCTTCGATTCGTACGCCTTCACCTGCTCGTACAGGTGGTAGTTGTTCCTCGGCACGCCGTAATCGTTGAGGCCCGGCGGGTTGGTTCCACGGTAGTAGCGCACGGAATACCGGCAGAAACGGTAGAGCTGCCGCCAGCCCGGAAAACGGTTGTTGCCAGCCAGCTCGGCTTTGGCGTGCCGCAGGACAATGCGATACGCCGCCACCGGCCAGGTGCAGTCCAGCATCACCACGATATCGGCGCCTTCGAACAACACTTCGGCGCCGGTGAGCGACGATCCTTCGCTCACCCAGGACTCTTGCGCCGCGAAGGCTGCCATCTTCGCTCCAACCTCTGCGAGCAGTTGCCCCATGATCGGCGACGGGTCTACCCAGTAGTCGATGCCGTCCTCTGCGCTCAGGCGCCTTAGAACCGCCAGCGCCTCGCCGTCCTGGTCGTACACGGGCGCGCCGAGCATCGTTGCCAGGCGTCGCGCGAGGCGCGTCTTGCCCGCACCGGCGCCGCCCGTGATGTGGATGCGTCTAACAGTCATCGCCGGTAAGGTAGGGGGACTCCTCAGCCGCCAGTTTACGTGAAGGGCATATAATCGAGTCCGTGACCGCTTCGAACCCGGACCTCACCTCCGAGAAAACCCGCATGCTGCTCATCATCGGCCTGATGCTGGCGATGTCCGTCGCTGCGCTGGACGGCACCGTCGTCAGCACCGCCATGCCCACCATCGTCGGCTCCCTGGGCGGCCTCTCGCTGTTTAGCTGGGTCTTCTCCATCTATCTGCTCACCTCAACCGTGCCGGTACCCCTCTACGGCAAGCTCGCCGACCTCTACGGCCGCAAGCCCGTCCTGCTCTTCGGCTGCGCGCTCTTCCTCGTCGGCTCCGGGCTCTGCGGCATCGCCGGCACCATGGAACAGCTGATCATCTTCCGCGCCGTCCAGGGCCTCGGCGCCGGCGCCATCCTGCCCATCGTGATCACCGTCGTCGGCGATAACTTCCCCATGGAGCAGCGGGCCCGCATCCAGGGCTTCTTCAGCGGCGTCTGGGGCGTCTCCAGCCTGCTCGGTCCGGTAGTCGGTGGCCTGATCACGGAAGGCGTCAGCTGGCGCTGGATCTTCCTGATCAACATCCCCATCGGCCTCGTCGGCATCGCCATCCTCGCTTCCGTCTACCACGAACGCCTGCAGAAGCGCAGTCACGTCATCGACTCCTGGGGCACCCTGCTGCTTACCGGCGCGCTCGTGTCCTTCCTCGTGGCCCTGCTGCAAGGCGTCAAAGAATGGGGCTGGCTGGGCGGCCCCACGCTCGGCCTGTTCGCCGTCGCGGCCTTCCTCATGACCCTGTTCATCCACCAGGAACGGCGTGTCTCTGAGCCCGTGATCGCCCTCTCCCTCTTCGAGAACAAGGTCATCGCCATCGCCAGCCTCGGCACGTTCATGGGCGGTGCGATGATGTTCGGCTTCACCTCCTACGTACCCCTCTTCATCCAGGGCGTGCGCGGCGATTCGGCGCTGCAGTCCGGCCTCATCCTCCTGCCGATGTCCTTTCTCTGGACGGTGGGCAGCATCATCTCCGGCCGCACGATCATGAAGGTCGGCTATTACCCCTCGCTGATCGTCGGCGGCGTGCTGCTGGTCAGCGGCGCCGTAACCCTCCTCTTTCTCAACCGCGACACGTCGCTCGCCGTCGCGGCGCTGGCCGGCACCTTCGCCGGCCTCGGCATGGGCTTCACGATGCCCGCGCTCGTGATCTCGGTGCAGAACTCGGTCGATTGGGGCCAGCGCGGCATCGCCACCGCCCTGACGCAGTTCTTCCGCACCATCGGCGGCAGCATCAGCGTCGCGATCATGGGCGCCATCCTCGCCAGCCAGATGACGCAACGCCTGGCCCAGATCCCCGACGTACCGGCGGGCGCCAGCGCCGAGCGCCTGCTTGTCTCCGACTCACGCCAGGGCCTCGACCCCGGCGTGCTCGAGGCTATGCAGCGCGCCCTGGGCAGCTCCCTGCACGACATCTTCTTCTT
>DATDOP010000139.1:0-6662 GCA_035293185.1 Dehalococcoidia bacterium
TCCCTACACGACCAACCAGCAGCGCCTCGACGCCCTGCCAGTCTTCCTGCATCGCTATAATCACACCCGGCCGCATACCGCGATCGGCAACAGGCCTCCCGCCTCGCGCCTGTAAACAACCCTCACGAGAACTACATCTAGCCCTGCCCCCTCAGACGCCGTGCCTCCGGGTTCGTCGAGTTCACGCCCATGTAGATCCCGCGCTCCCAGGCGCGTTTTAGCGGGTCGCGCACGTGCAGCCGCATGCGCCCGACCTTTTCGATCTCGAAATCGCAGATCTCGCCGTCCTGTAGCGGGCCCAGTCCCTCGTGGTTCGTCCCGCACGCCAGCACATCGCCGCTGTTCAACGTCATGATCCCACTCGCGAACTCCACCAGCTGCGGCACGCGATGCTCCATGTCGTCGGTGTTGTAATCGTGGCGTAGGTCGCCGTTGTTCCAGAACTGGACGTGGATGTTGTTCGGGTCCACGACCTCGTCCAGCGTCGTAATCGCCGGCCCAATCGGCGCGAACGTGTCGAAGCTTTTGCCCATCCAGCTGCCCTGGCGCCACGTCGAGCGCGCCTCCGCCCGCGCTGAGACGTCGATCATCCCCGTGACGCCGAACACAGCGCTGCGCCAGTCGTCGCGCGGCACGCTCTTCGACGGTCCCTTGAACACCAGCGCGAGCTCGGCCTCGTGCTGGAACATGTACGGTCCGGGAGAATCGCCGTACTTCTCCTTGTCGTTGTACGCCGGCAGGACGATGGTGTCGCCGGGGCCGATTACGGCGTCGGGGTTCTTGAGGAAGATGTTCAGCGGCCTTGCGTCTCGCTGCTCGTGCTCCCAGTAGTTACCGATGCAGCAGAGAATCTTGCCCGGACGCGGCAACGGCGGCCGCAGACGCACAATGTCCAGTGGCACCGCCCGCGTCGAGCCCACGACTTCTTCGAAGATCGGCTGCAGCTCCTCGAAGTCGTCGATGATCTGCGTCATCAGCTCCATCGGCGTCCGCGCGTCGAAGCCATCCGTGACGCGCGTCAGGTCAACGACGCCGTCGTCCGTTAGCACGCCGGGCCTGATACCGCGGCCCGCTCCCGGCCCCTCAAACAGTACGAGTCTCATGGATCCTGCCCTCTTTCCTTGATGCGGCGCCAGACTAAGCGAGAGGGCTGGAGGCCGCAAGCAGGGTCTTACTTCGAACGAGGTGCTCGACCTCTCCCCCTGCTTCCGCTTCCCCCTCTCCACAATGTGGAGAGGGGGAAGCGGCTGATCAGCCATCTCCAGTAGAGACGCGGGGGAGAGGTGGGGCCTGTCCGCGATCGAGGGCTCGCCCAGTCGGACTCCAACTCCCCCCGCTGACCGACTTGCTCCGTCTCTTGAGCCCGTCCTCCGTACGATGGAGTATTCTCTAAGGCACTTCGCGCCGTGCCCGATCGCCTTCCGCCGGAGGTGCCGCATGCTGAGCAAGCAAGACAACGAAATCCTCTCTCGCGTTGGCCCCGGGACGCCGATGGGCACCCTCATGCGTCAGTACTGGCTCCCAGCCGTCCGCTCCGACGAGCTGCCGGCCCCGGACGGCCCCCCTATGCGCTTTCGGCTCCTCGGCGAGAACCTCATCGCCTTCCGCACGACGAGCGGCAGCGTCGGTCTGATCCAGAACGCCTGCCCCCACCGCGGCGCCTCGCTGTTCTTCGGCCGCAACGAGGGGGACGGCCTGCGGTGCGTCTACCACGGCTGGAAGTTCGACACGACGGGCGCCTGCGTCGACATGCCGTCTGAGCCGGCGGAGTCGAACTTCAAGACCAAGGTGCGCGCGACTGCTTACCCAACACGAGAACGCGGCGGCATCATCTGGGCCTACATGGGGCCGCGCGCGATCCCACCGCCGCTGCCGTCGCTGGAGCCGAACATGCTGCCGGAAGGCGAAGTGCTGCTCGAAACCGCGCATCGCCACTCCAACTGGATGCAGGCGATGGAGGGCGACATCGATACCAGCCACCTTAGCTTCCTGCACAGCGGCGCCGAATCGCTGGAGAACCAGCGGCCCGGCAGCTTTAGCTACTACGCAATCAAGGACAAATCCCCCCGCTACGTCGTCATCGACACCGAATTCGGCACCTCTTATGGCGCCTACCGTCCGGCGGAGCCCAACACCACCTACTGGCGCATCGCCCACTTCCTCTACCCCTGCTTCTCGATGATCCCCACCGGCATCCTCGGCAAGCAGGTGCTGGCGCGCGCCTGGGTACCCCTGGACGACGAGAACTGCATGCTCTGGAGCCTGGCGGGACGCTCCGGCAGCTCGATGATCGGCCGCGCGGCTGCCGTCTTCGGCCACGAAGAGTACCAGCCCAACACCACCGGCTGGCTCGGACGCTCCGTCGGCACGAGGCAGCTGGATAACGACTACCTGATCGACCGCGAGCGGCAGAAGAACGGCAGCTTCACCGGAATCGCCGGCGTCCACACTCAGGACCAGTGTGTCACCGAGACGATGGGCCCGCTCGCCGACCGCACGCACGAGCACCTCGGTACCACCGACGCTATGGTCATTCGCACGCGCCGCTCCCTGATCAACGCCGCGAAGGCGCTCGCGGAGCACGGCACGATACCGCCCAGCGTCGATGAGCCGGGCCTGTATCTCACGCGCTCCGGCGGCGTCATCCTGCCCAACGACGCCGACTGGCTCCTGGCCACGGAGCACCTGCGCAAGGCCTTCGTCGAACACGAAAACCTCACCGAAGCCCCGATTAACGTCTAGTTGGAGTAACGCATGTCCCTCGGCCGCGTCCTCATCGAGCGCTTCCATCCGGAGGTCGTCGCCTGGCTACGTGAGCGCGTTGACCTCGTCGAGATCGACCCCTGGGTCGACATGGCGGGCTGGGAGCGCGAGGCCAGCCAGGTCGATGCCGTGATCAGCCGCAAAGGCAAGATCACGCGCGAACACATGGCGCCGGGACGTCTCAAGCTCGTGGCGCGCACGGGCGTCGGCGTCGACGCCAGCCGCGTCGACCTCAACGCCGCGCGCGAGTACCGCGTCTGGGTGACCAACCAACCCGGCAGCAACTCCGTGGCCGTCACCGAGCTCGTGTTCGCCCAGATGCTCGCGTTGGTACGCCACACGCACGCCGCCAACGTCGCCGTGCGCGAGGGGCGCTGGGGCGACTACATCAAGTTCGTCGGCACGGAGATGGCCGGCAAGACCATCGGCATCGTTGGCATGGGCAACATCGGCACCCGTGTTGCCATCCGCGCCCGCGCTTTCGAGATGAACTTCTTGGTCTACGACCCCTACATCCCCGAAGCGCACGTCACCGCCCTCGGCGGCCGCATGCTGCCCCTTGAAGACCTCCTGGCGGAGTCCGACTTCGTCACGGTCCACTGCCCCAAGAACGACGAGACCAACGGCATGATCGGCGCCCGGCAGCTGGCGTGGATGAAGCCCACGGCTTACGTGATCAACGCGGCCCGCGGTGGCATCGTCAAAGAGAGCGCTCTGTATCACGCGCTGTCACGCGGCCAACTCGCCGGTGCTGCCCTCGACGCGATGGCGGACGAACCGCCGGCGCCGGAGCACCCGCTGTTCACGCTCGAAAACGTCCTCCTGACGCCGCACATCGGCGCCGGCACAGAAGAGGCCTCAGCGCGGGGTGAGTGGGGAGCCGCCGAAGAGGTGGTCCGCGTGCTGGAAGGCAAGCGCCCCAAGAACCCGGTCATCGAGTTCGAGTAAGCGGCGGAGAAGACATGAAGCGCAGCACCGACCGCATTCTGACCAGCCACGCCGGCAGCCTGGCCCGCCCGCTCGACCTGCTCGAGATGATGCGCGAGAAGATCAACGGCCGCCCCTACGACCAGGTCGCTTTCGCGGCGCGCTGCAAGTCCGCTGTCGCCGAAATCGTCAAGCTTCAAACAGACGCCGGCATCGACGTCCCCAGCGACGGTGAGCTGAGCAAGCCGATGTTCTCGGACTATGTCGCTGATCGCCTGAGCGGCTTCGAAGGCGAGAACACGGGCACGCCCTTCGTCAACCAATCGCGGCGCCCGCAGCCCTTCCCTTCGTACGCCGCCGACCGGCCCATGGGGCTCATTGGCCCCAAAGAGCGCCGCCCGATGAACGTCGCACCCCTGGCCTGGAAAGACCGGGCTTACGAAACCGATATCGCCAACTTCAAGGCCGCAATGTCCGCTTCAGGCGTTGAAGAGGGCTTCTTGCCATCTCCTTCGCCCGGCATCGTCGCCATGCGCATACCAACCGCCTACTACAAGACAGAGGAGGAGTACCTCTTCGCGCTCGCCGACGTGTTACGCGACGAGTACAAGGCGATCGTCGACGCCGGCATCGTCCTCCAGATCGACGCGCCTGACGCGGCCATGTCCTGGGATCGCCAGCACTGGCAGGACCTTCCCGAGTTTCGCAAGGCGTTGCAGGTGCGGCACGCGGCCCTGAATCACGCCCTGCAAGGCATCCCTGAGGATCGGGTGCGTTATCACGTCTGCTGGGGCAACAACGAGAACCCCCACACCGGCGACATCGAGCTCAAGGAGATCGTCGATCTCATCTTCGACGTCCACGCAGAGCTTTACTCCATCGAAGCCGCGAACCCGCGCCATGCCCATGAGTGGAAGGTCTGGCAGAGTGTGAAACTGCCGGAGGGCAAGATCCTCATGCCCGGCGTCATTGACTCCCTGACCAGCTTCGTCGAGCATCCGGAGGTCGTGGCGCAGCGCATCGTGCAGTATGCCAACGTCGTCGGTCGCGAGAACGTCATCGCAGGCGTAGACTGCGGTTTCGGCACCGGCGCCTCCGCCAACCCCCGCGTCCACCCTGAGCTGGTCATGGCAAAGTTCAGGTCGCTCTCGGAAGGCGCTCGTCTCGCTTCCCAAGAGCTCTGGTAATCACGCTTTCATCCCGCTTTCAGCAGCACCCCCGCGTTCAGCACCTCGCCTTCAACAGTAAGAAAGAGACAACCAATGCAGGTCCAGGACGCGATTGCAGAGATCCTCAAGCGTGAAGGCGTCGAGACGCTCATCGGCTACCCGATCAACCCGTTGTTCGACGCCGCCGCCCGCGCCGACATCCGGCCGCTGGTCGTGCGTCAGGAGCGCATCGGCGTGCACATGGCAGACTCGTTCAGCCGCATGCGGTCCGGCCAGGACATCGGCGTCTTCACCATGCAGTCCGGCCCCGGCACGGAGAACGCCTTCGGCTCAATAGCGCAGGCCTACTCAGAATCCGTCCCCATCGTCGTGATCGCCGGCGGTTACGCGCGCACCCAGACCAACGTCTTCCCCTACTTCAGCGCCCTGGTTAACTACCAGCACATTACGAAGTGGTGCGAGCAGGTCACCGTCGCCGCCGCCGTCCCGGACGCCATGCGACGCGCCTTCAGCCAGGCCCGCAATGGCCGGCCCGGCCCCGCCCTGATCGAAATCCCCGGCGACCTCTGGACCGAGGAAGTGCCGGAGCCGCTGGACTACGTGCCCACCTTCAGCGCCCGCAGCGGCCCGGACATGACCGCCGTCGATGAGGTCGCGCGCGTCCTGGTCGAAGCGCAGCGACCCCTGATCTACGCCGGTCAGGGTGTGCACTACGCCCGCGCCTGGGACGAGCTCAAGGAGCTCGTCGAGCTACTCGAGGCGCCGACGACCACCAGCCTCGAGGGCAAAAGCGCATTCCCGGAGGACCACCCGCTCTCGCTGGGCAGCGGCGGCCGCTCCCTGCCCGGCCCCGTCTACCACCACCTGCAGGACGCGGACGTGGTCTTCGGCATCGGCGCCAGCTTCACCAAGACCGGCTACGGCATCTCCTTCCCCAAGGGCAAGACCTACATCCACTCGACCAACGACCCCAAGGACCTGAACAAGGACCTCGTCTCCCGGTACGCGCTGATCGGCGACGCGCAGCTGACTCTCTCTGCCCTCACCACCGCTGTGCGCGAGCGTCTTGGCGGCAAGCCACGCGGGCGCCTCGAGGCCGTCGCCTCGAAGATCACACAGCAGCGCGAGGAGTGGATGGGCCAGTGGCTGCCCAAGCTGACCTCCGGTGATGAGCCAATCTCTCCCTACCGCGTGATCTGGGACCTGATGCACACCGTCGACATGCCGAACACCGTGATCACCCATGACGCCGGCAGCCCCCGCGACCAGATCTCACCCTTCTGGCGCTGCACCGCGCCGCTCAGTTACATCGGCTGGGGCAAGACCACGCAGCTTGGTTACGGCCTCGGCCTGGCGATGGGCGCCAAGCTGGCGAACCCGGAGAAGCTCTGCATCAACTGGTGGGGTGACGCGGCCATCGGCATGACGGGCATGGACTTCGAGACGGCTGTTCGCGAGCGCGTGCCGATCATGTCGATCCTGTCAAACAACTTCTCGATGGCCATCGAACTCAAGGCGATGACCACCGCGACCGAGAAGTACCGCTCCACCGACATCTCCGGCAACTACGCGGACTTCGCGACGGCGCTCGGCGGCTACGGCGAGCGCGTCACGTCGCCAGCCGAGATCATCCCGGCGATCAAGCGGGGCATCGAGCAGACGCGCAACGGCACGCCGGTACTGCTGGAGTTCATCACGCAAAAGGAGACGCAGATCTCGTCCTGGCCCGCCGCCGACTGAGCAGGCATCGCAAGCCATCGAGGCAGCGAGTCCTTCACGCTGTCATCGCAAGCCATCGCGGCA
>DATDOP010000140.1:0-2846 GCA_035293185.1 Dehalococcoidia bacterium
ACCACCACGTAGCGGGCGCCGATGGCCGCGGCCAGGCGGGCGCCCTCGTCCGCAGGCAGCTGAGTGTAGTGTCGCGGGTGGAGGACAAGCGCATGACTGCGCAGCAGCGGAAGCTCGCTCTTCAGGTCGGACAGCCTCGTGACGCGGATCGCTATCGCCCAGTCCGCCGGCGCGTACATCTCCCTCATCGCACCCGACCAGACCCGGCCTTCTTCCGGACTCAGCCCGCGAGGCGGAAGGCTCTCCAAAAACACCTCCCAGTTCTCATTTGCAAGCCCCTGCCAGAATGTCCCAGGCCAGGCGGTCATCGACACCGAGGCGCAGTTGATGATCAGCCCCTCGACGCGCTCAGGATGCTCGATCGCGAAGCCCATCGCGATGTGCGCGCCGATACCTGTCCCCATGAGCAGAGCGCTTTTTAGATCGAGCGCGTCCAGCACCGTTTCGAGGTCCTGCTGCCAGTCTGCACGGGAGTGGTCGGCCGGCAGGCCGCGGCTGGAGAGACCCTGGCCACGGACGTTGAACTGGACCAGGCGAAAGCGTTCCGCCAGCCCCTCGATGAGGTGCGGCCATTGTGCCTGCGCCCAGGCGATGTGGTGCACGTGGTTAGGCACGAATACCACCGGCCGCCCTTCGCCCGACACGCTGTAGGCGATACTCTTGCCATCTCGAGTTAGGGCGAACTGCACTGGAGACGCTTCCATCGTGCCAGCTATTCTACGTGACTGTCCGGAGCCGGAGGTCTGGCCTAGCCCCCGCGCAGCTCCGCTGCGAATTCGTGCTGCAGGCGCCGCACGATGCGTCCCCGAGCGTCCGCGACGTCCTGGTCCGTCAGCGTCTTGTCCAGCGCCTGGAAGTGCACCTGGTACGCCAGCGATCGCTTGCCCTCCGGCAGCGGCGGCCCCTCGTACACGTCGAACAGCGTTGCCTGCGTCACCAGCGCGCTCGAAGCGATCGCCTCCGTGACCCGGCCCGCCGGCACCGATTCGCCGACCAGCAGCGCCAGGTCCTGAATCACCGCCGGGAACCGCGACATCGGCTGGTGGCGCACCTGCGCCCTGACCGCCGGCAGCAGCTTCTCGACGTCCACCTCGAACAGGAACACCGGCACGTCGATCTCAAACTGGGAGGCGACCTGTGGGTGTACCTGCCCCACCACGCCCGCGCGCTCCTTGCCCGCCAGGATCGCCGCGGTGCTGCCGCGCAGCAGCGCGTACTCGTCGCCCGCCTCGAAGGCAATCCCCGCCCCGGCGCGCTCGAACGTCTCCTCCAGGAGGCCCTTCGCGTCGTAGAAGTCGATCGGGTCCGGCGTCGGCTCGCCCCAGCGTCCCTGCCGCATGCCCGCCACCGCGCCCACGATTAGCTCTCGTTCCTGCGGCAGGTCGTCCGGCTGCGTCAGATACGCCCGCGCCGCCTCGAACAAGGCAACGGTGCCCCGCTCGCGCCGCAGGTTGGACGACACCGCCTGCAGCAGGCTCGCCCGCAACGAGGTGCGCATCACGGACTGCTCCGAGTTCAGCGGGTTCTCGACCTGCAGCGGCGGATAGACTTCGAGTGCCTCCGGCGGCAGCACGCGCAGCAGGGTCTCCGTTGACGTTAGCGGGTAGGTGATCACCTCCTGGAGCCCGGCAGCCACCGCGGCATCGCGCAGGCGTTCGCGCAGGTCGCGTATCGGGTCGGAGTACGGCTCCGGGATGGCGCCGGCCAGCGCACGAGACTCCAGGCGGTCGTAGCCGACAACGCGCGCCAGCTCCTCCGCCACGTCGTCGGCCTGCGTCACGTCCGTGCGCCAGTACGGGGCGCGCACCACGTAGCGGTCCGGCGGCACCCAGCGGCAGCCGAAGCCCAGCTCGGTCAGCGCGCTGCGCACCTGCGTGGTGGTCAGGTCGACACCCAACACCTGCTCGATGCGCCGTCGCGTTACGACCACGCGCGTGTCGGCGCGCTTCGCCGCGTAGGCGTCTACGATGCCCTTGGCAGCCCGGCCTCCCGTGTGCGCGACCAGGAGCTGCATCGCCCGTCGCGCCGCCGCCACCGCCAGCTCCGGGTGCAATCCCTTCTCGAACCGGATCGAAGCCTCGGTGCGCAGGTTGAGCGCGCCGCTGGTCCGCCGCACGTTGACCGCGTCGAAGTTCGCGGCCTCCAGCAGGATGGTCGTCGTCCCGGGCCCAACCTCGCTGTCGAAGCCGCCCATTACGCCCGCGACCGCCACCGGCTTGTTCGCGTCCGCGATCACCAGCATGTCTCGCGTAAGTTCGCGCTCCGTCGCGTCGATCGTCTGAATGCGCTCACCCGGCCGCGCCCGCCGCACGACGATGCGGCTGCCACCCAGCTTGCGGAAATCGAAAGCGTGCAGCGGCTGTCCCGTCTCCAGCATCACGTAATTCGTTATGTCCACTATGTTGTTGATCGGGCGCATCCCCGCCGCCAGCAGGCGCTCCTGCATCCAGTCCGGCGAAGGCCCCACCTTCACGCGCTCGACAATGCCCGCGATGTAGCGCGAGCACAGGTCTTTGTCCTCAATTGTCACGGACGTCCGCGAGCTCGCCGCGTTGGCGCCCGCTTCGGCGTAGGTGCGGTCCGGCTCCTTGACCTTGACGTGCGTCTGCGCCGCCACCTCCCACGCCACGCCCAGCATCGACATGTGGTCCGGCCGATTCGGCGTCACTTCGATCTCCAGGATCGTGTCGCCGTAGTAGTCGCGCAGCGGCTGCCCCACCGGCGCGTCTTCCGGCAGCTCCAGGATGCCCTCGTGCGCTTCGGACAGCCCCAGCTCTTTCTCCGAGCAGACCATGCCCCTCGAATCGACGCCGCGGATCTTCGCCGCCTTGAGCACCGACCATTCG
>DATDOP010000141.1:0-7972 GCA_035293185.1 Dehalococcoidia bacterium
GACTCCATCGCCGCCAGCGTCAGGCCGCGCTCGACCAGAAGCTGACCCACCACGCTCTCGAACGTGTCGTCGTCAACGCCCCAGACGTGCGGCGCCAGGATGCGGCGGATCTGCGCTTCAACCGGCCCGATCAGCGCTCGCGCCTCCTCCGGCGTCGCTGCCTTGGCGCCCAGGCGCACGTGTACGCCGTCCGCCCGCGCGTACAGGCCGATCGACGGGTTCGTGCCCTTGAGCAGGTGGCTGATCGCCTCATCAACGTTGCTCTCGCCCATGCCCGCCGTCTTAATCGTGCGCTTGATCAACACAGTGCCGGTGTGGCGTTTCAGCAGCTCCGGCGACACCTCCTCGTCCCACATCCGGTTCATCTCCGAAGGCGGCCCCGGCATCGCGATCACCACCTTGCCGTCGCGCTCCACCCACCAACCCGGCGCCGTGCCCCGCGGGTTCGCGATCGCCCGCGCCGAGGGGATCAGCCACGTCTGCTTGATGTTGCGCTCCGGCATCACCACGCCGCGCCGCTGGTACAGCCCGCGCAGCCACGTCTCCAACTCCGGGTCGATGGCCGTCTGCTCGCCGTGCGCCACCGCGATCGCCTCGCGCGTCAGGTCGTCCTCGGTCGGGCCCAGGCCCCCCGTCGTGATCACGATGTCCGCCCGTTCGCGAGCCAGCTGAATGACCTCGACCAGCCGCCCCAGGTTGTCGCCGACCACGTGCTTGTAATAGACGTCGATGCCCAGCGCCGGCAAACGCTCGGCGATGTACGCGCTGTTCGTGTCGATGATTTCGCCCAGCAGGATTTCGGTGCCGATGGAGATGATCTCTGCGTTCATGCGCGGAGCTTACCGCGATTAGCCGTCAGCTTTCAGCCTTCAGGGGGTGGCCCGTCGCGGTCATTCCAGCCTCGCTCGCTAATTAGCGAAGCTCGAAGCCCCCTCTCCTCGCTTGGAAAGGGGGTTGGGGGTGAGGTAACCCCACGCCTTCAGCGGGGTTCGCGGCAGAGCCCCAATCATCCAACACAAAGCGAACAGCTCTACCCCGCCCCGGTGTGCTTCTCCACATACGGTGCAGTGGCTGCCGGGGTTTGAGGGGTGTGTCCCCTCGGTCTTCTTCCGCCTACCCCGCCCCGGTGTGCTTCTCCACGTACCTCATGATCACGAAGAACGGCACCGCTGCCGCGAACGAGATCAGCGCCGGGATCCACCAGAAGCCCAGCAGCAGGAACAGCCCCAGCGCTATCCCCACCGACATCCCCAGCACCGAGACGATGCGGATCACCGCCAGCAGCGGCGTCGCGCGCTCCGGTATCTCCTCCGGCGACTCTTCATTCATCACGTCAGGCATCACGTCAGGATCCTAGCAAAGCCGGGCGCAAGGCCCCAGCCATCCACAATCGTCGCTGGCAGATCATCCCGTCCAGCGACTCCTCACGCTTACGACCTTATGAGGCGCCAGTTCGTCCCGATACTTAGAGAGGTAGGAACCCTCAGACGCCGCCAGCTGTGGGTCCGTGCGGGCCAATGTTCAGGGGCCACCCGGCCCTCCCGCCCGGCCCCGGGAAGCAGACCATCGAAACAAACCCGTGGCCCACGGATGGACCCGGCAGCGTCAGGACAACCGGAGCGCCGTCATGAGCCATACGCAGGTAGAGAGCCAGGAAGCGTCAACGCCCTTCTGGGCCACGCCGGTCTATCTCATCCTCGCCATGACTGTCTTGCTCGTCGCTTCCGCTGCGGCCGTCGTTGCGCTCCAGAACTACAGCAACCGCCAGTACAACCGGGCGGTCCAGACCGATGAGCTCGCGCTTGTCACCTACCACTTCTTCACCGCTGCCTGGCGCGCATCTCAGGCCTTCGTCCCGCCGCCGGGCCTGGCGGCCGAAACCGTCGCGGCGGAGCAGCAAGACTCACTCCTGATTCTCGAAGAGGCACACAGCCGCTATGAACGCGAGGCCGCCCAGAATCCGTCGATCCCGGTCCACGGCGTCATCGATCCACTGGTGAACGATCTGCAGCAGTCCAGGACCTACATTCTCGCGGAGCGCTATCAAGAAGCCCTCAATCTGATGTACCGGGCCAACGGCGATTACTACATCGCCGCGGACGGCGTCTACCAGGCCTCGCAGTCCTACGCCAGACAGGCCGCCCGCGCCTCAGATGTCGCTCGTTACGCGACCATCGCCATCTACGCCGCCACGTTCCTCACCGGTGGCGGTGTCTTCTGGCTCTTCCGTGTCGCACAGCGGCGTTCCGACCGCATACTCGCCGAACACGAGATCTTGCGCCGCAGCGACGCCCGCTTCCGCCCGCTGGTCCAGGGCTCCACCGACCTGATCTTCGTCCTCGACCCCGATGGCGTCATCCTCTACGCCAGCCCCTCCGCCGAAATCCTGCCCTCTGTCCGCTCTGAAGGCGCCGTCGGCATGACCTGGTTCGACTTCATTGCCCCTGACGACCGCCATTTCCTCTCTGACTTCCTGGACGGGGTCAAGTCCCGCCCCGGCTTTACCTCCACCGCCGAGCTCAAGCTGCATTCCGGCCGCGACCCGTCCGTCACCCGCTACCTGCAGGCCACCTGCACCAACCGTCTCGCGGATCCCGATATCGGCGGCCTCGTCCTCAACCTTCGCGACATCACGGTGCGCAAGGACCTGGAGCAGCAGCTGCGTCACCAGGCCTTCCACGATTCGTTGACCGGCCTTGCCAACCGCCTGCGCTTCACAGACCGGCTGGAGCACGCCCTCCAGCGCGCAGACCGCAACGGGAACCAGAAGGTCAGCGTCCTCTACCTGGACCTGGACTACTTCAAGAACGTCAACGACGATATGGGCCACTCTTCCGGCGATGCGCTACTCGTGGGCGTCGCCCAGCGCATCCTTGGCTGCATCCGCACCAGCGACACCGCCGCGCGCCTTGGCGGCGACGAGTTCGCCGTCCTTCTCGAAGACTCACGCGGCGTCGGCGAGGCTGAAGTCGCCGCGGAGCGCATCCTGAACTCGATCAAGCAGCCCTTCCACATCGGCGACCGCGAGGTCATTGTCAGCGCCAGCATCGGCGTCGTCATCGCCGAAGCCGGCTCGATGACGGCGGAGGAGATCATCCGCGACGCGGACGTCGCGATGTACGACGCCAAGGAGAACGGCCGTGGCCGTGTCCAGGTGTTCGAGGCAGGCATGCAGCTCAGCCTCGTCGAGCGCCTCAACCTTACGAACGAGCTCAACAGCGCCATCGACAACAAGGAGCTCGTCGTCTACTACCAACCCACGATCCTCCTGGACAGCGAACTCATCGTCGGCTTCGAAGCGCTGGTGCGCTGGCAGCACCCCTCGCGCGGCCTCCTGCCTCCGATCGACTTCGTTTCTCTCGCCGAGGAGTCCGGCTCCATCCATGCTCTTGGCGCCTACGTCCTCCGCGCGGCGTGTCGCCAGGCGCGGGAGTGGCAGATCACCTTCCCGGAGCTCGCCGGCATCACTATGAGCGTCAACGTCTCGGCGAAACAGATTCAACGTCCCGGCTTCGTGGCCATCGTCAAGAGCGCCCTCAAAGAAACCGGCTTGCCTCCTGAAACCCTGATCCTCGAGATCACGGAGAGCATCCTCATCCGTCACCCCCAGGACGCCATCACCACTCTTAACGAGCTCAAGCAGCTCGGCGTCCAGCTCGCGCTCGATGACTTCGGCACGGGCTACTCCTCGCTCAACTACCTCAAGCGCTTCCCCATCGACATCCTCAAGATCGACCGCGCTTTCATCGAAGGCATGGACGTGACCGACCGCGACTTCACCCTCGTGCAGACCGTCATCGACCTCGGCCACATGCTCAAGCTCGACATCGTCGCCGAGGGCATCGAGCGCCGCGAACAGCTCAACCGCCTGCGCGACCTCAACTGCAAGCTGGGGCAGGGCTACCTCTTCGCCCGGCCCGTCGACGCCGACCACGCGAAAGCCCTCCTGCAAACCCAGGCCGACTCACCCCGCCCCTTACGGCGCAACCCCACCACCGAGGAGCAGCGCCGGGCCGCAGCCTGACGGTCGTTCTGCCCGGCAATTGCTCTACTGCCCACGCCTTTTCCTGTATCATCTCATTGATCCCGGGCAGCCTCCGCTGGTAAAGTAGTAGCGGGCCTCAGCGCTCGTCAGCATTCAGCGCCCACTCCCCCAGGGGATCGATGCCAAAGTACATATTCGTCACCGGCGGCGTGGTCAGCTCCGTCGGCAAAGGCATTACCACAGCCTCGCTCGGGCGAGTGCTCAAGAGCCGCCACATCACCGTCTCCGTCCAGAAACTCGACCCCTATCTCAACGTCGATCCCGGCACCATGTCGCCCTACCAGCACGGCGAGGTCTTCGTCACCGCCGACGGCGCCGAGACCGACCTCGACCTCGGCCACTACGAGCGCTTCATCGATGAGGACCTCACGCGCAACAGCTCCCTCACCATGGGCCAGGTCTACAACGCCGTTATCCAGAAAGAGCGCCGCGGCGACTTCCTCGGCGGCACCATCCAGGCCGTGCCCCACCTGACTCAAGAAATCAAGGCGCGCATTCGCGGCATCGGCCGCATCACCGGCGCCCAGGTCGTGATCTGCGAGGTCGGCGGCACCGTCGGCGACATCGAAGGCCAGGTCTTCCTCGAAGCCATCCGCCAGATGCGCCGCGAAGAGCAGCCAGAGGACACGCTTTCTATCCACGTCACCTACCTGCCCTACATCTCCGCCACCGGCGAGCTCAAGACCAAGCCCACTCAGCACTCCGTGCAGGAGCTGCGCCGCATGGGCATTCAGCCCGACATGATCCTGCCTCGCAGCGACTACCCCGTATCCATGGAGACGCGCGACAAGATCGCGCTGTTCTGCGACGTCGAACGCCGCGCCGTGGTGCCCATGCCCACCGTGCGCAGCATCTACGAAGTCCCCGCCCTGCTCGAAGACTCCGGCCTCGGCGACTACGTCATCGAGCGCCTCAAGCTCGAAGCCGGCGGCCGCGATCTCTCAGACTGGCGCCGCATGGTCGAACGCCTGTTGCACCCCTCCGGCAGCCTCAAGGTCGCCATCGTCGGTAAGTACGTTGAGCTGCAGGACGCCTACCTCTCAGTCAAGGAATCGCTGATCCACGCCGGCGCCGCTCTCGACACCGAGATCGAACTGCTCTGGATCCACTCCGAGTCGATCACCGCTGAAAACGTCGAGGCCAATCTGCGCGGCGTGGACGCCATCGTCGTGCCCGGTGGCTTCGGTGAGCGCGGCATCGAGGGTAAGGTCGTCGCCGCGCGCTTTGCCCGCGAGAACAGCGTCCCCTACCTGGGGCTATGCCTCGGTATGCAGGTCATGGTCGTCGAAGCGGCGCGCACCATGCTTGGCTCGGACGCCGCCAACTCCACCGAGTTCGACCCCGAAACGCCGAACCCCGTGATCAGCATGCTCTCAGAGCAGCAGGGCATCGAAGAAAAGGGCGGCACCATGCGCCTCGGCGCGTACGCCTGCCACCTCCTCCCCGGCACCAGGGCCCAGCAGGCCTACGGCGTCGAAGACATCAGGGAGCGCCACCGCCACCGCTACGAGTTCAACAACACCTATCGCGAGCCGCTGGAGCGCTTCGGCCTGATCGCCAGCGGCACTTCGCCGGACGGCTCGCTCGTCGAAGTCTGCGAGGTCCGCGACCACCCGTTCATGGTCGGCACGCAGTTCCACCCGGAGTTCCGTTCCCGGCCGGACCGCCCCCACCCACTCTTCCGCGAGCTGGTGCGCGCCGCCCGCGAACGCGCTCTCGGCGCCTCAACCATCGCCCCCGCCGCGGCAGAACAGCCGGTCGCGGCCTCAGGTTCATAACGAATCTAGGAAGAATCCCTCACCAATTCTTCACACTTGCTGCCGATTATTTAGGTGACGTATACGGTCCAGGATTAACCCTGAGCCGCGAAATGCGTTAACAACTATGGAGGACTGCAGGATGCGCCTCTTCCTCGACACTGCCAACATCGATGAGATACGCGCCGCCCATAAGATGGGCGTGCTCGCGGGCGTTACCACCAACCCTTCGCTCATGGCGAAAGAGTCCGGGATCACCTACCGCGAACGCGTGATTGAAATCTGCGAGGTCGTCAAGGGCCCCGTCTCCGCCGAGTGCACTTCGCGCGACGTCGCCGGATTGATCGAAGAGGGACGTCAGATCGCCGCCTGGAACCCCCACGTCGTCGTCAAGATCCCGATCGACCAGAACGGCCTCGAAGCCGCTGCAACCCTCGCCAAGGAAGGCATCAAGATCAACATGACGCTGATCTTCTCCGCCAACCAGGCGCTGCTCGCCGCGCTGGCCGGCTGCACTTACGTCAGCCCCTTTGTCGGCCGCCTGGACGACGCCGGCCAGGACGGCATGGAGGTCGTGCGTCAATCGGTCCAGATCTTCGATAAGTTCAACCTGCCAGCGCAGGTCCTGGCCGCCAGCATCCGTCTCCCTACGCACGTGACTCAGGCTGCTCTGGCCGGCGCGCACATCGCCACACTGCCGTGGCCGGTGCTGCAGGCTATGGTTAAGCATCCTTTGACCGATATTGGTATTGAGCGCTTCCTCGCCGATTCACGTAAGTACTCGCCGGTGTAGTCAAACCAAGGTTGCGTTTATTGAACGAAATGTTATGCTTATCTCCTGCAGGGGCACTGACCCCAGGCGGCCACTTGTGCCGTCTCTCCGCTAACTCACAGACACCACGGAAGACTAAATGACCACTGTAGAACAGAGACGTTTTGACGTTGCTACGCTCGAGAGCCTGTCTCGCGACGAGCTGGAAGAGATTGCCGGCCGCATGGGCCTGGAGCTCGGCCAGTACAAGCGCCGCAAGCAGGACTACATCTATCACATCCTGGAGAACCAGGCGGAGCGCGAAGGCCAGGTCTTCCGCGCCGGCGTCCTGGAGATCCTCGATGAAGGGGGCTACGGCTTCCTGCGCGGCGAGAACTACCTCGCCAGCATGAGCGACGTCTACGTCTCGCAGTCACAGGTCCGCCGCTTTGGCCTGCGCACCGGCGACTACGTCACAGGCACTGTGCGCGCCCCCAAGGACACCGAGAAATACTTCAGCCTGCTGCGCGTCGAAGCGATCAACGCCCTCGACCCCGAGGCTGCCCGCCAGCGCCCCCACTTCGAGCACCTCACCGCCGTCTTCCCAGACGAGTTGATCGAGCTCGAGACCTCGTCCGACAACCTCTCGCAGCGCGTCATCGACCTGATCTCGCCCATCGGCCGCGGCCAGCGAGGCCTGATCGTCTCACCCCCGAAGGCCGGCAAAACCTTCATCCTCAAGAACATCGCCCACGGCGTCACCCACAACCACGACGACCTCCATCTCATCGTCTTGCTCATCGGCGAGCGGCCCGAAGAGGTCACGGACATGAAGCGCTCCGTGGACGGCGAAGTCGTCGCCTCCACTTTCGACGAGCCCGTCGAAGACCACGCCCACGTCTCTGAGATGGCCCTCGAGCGCGCCAAGCGTCTCGTCGAGGGCGGCAAAGACGTCGTCATCCTGCTCGACTCGATCACGCGCATGACGCGCGCCTACAACCTCTCGATGCCGCCCTCCGGGCGCACGCTCTCCGGTGGTATCGACCCCATCGCCCTCTACCCGCCCAAGCGCTTCTTCGGCGCCGCCCGCAACACGGACGAAGGCGGCAGCCTGACGATCATCGCCACCTGTCTGATCGACACCGGCTCGCGGATGGACGAGGTGATTTACGAGGAGTTCAAGGGCACCGGCAACATGGAAGTGCACCTGGACCGCCGTCTGGCAGAGCGGCGTATCTTCCCCGCCATCGACGTCGCCCGCAGCGGTACGCGTCGCGAAGAGCTCCTGCTCGACCCCGACACGCTGAGCAAGGTCTGGCTCGCCCGTCGCATGACGGCGATGCTCGCCTCCAACTCGGCCAACCCCACCGAGGCCACCGAGCGCCTGCTCGACTCCCTCGCCCGCTCCCACGACAACGT
>DATDOP010000142.1:0-4790 GCA_035293185.1 Dehalococcoidia bacterium
GGCTTGCTGGCGATGAAGACGGACTCTGCAGGATGAATCCCGCAGCTTTGCCGACGACGGTGCCTACCGTCGCTTGCGGGCGCGCAGGCGTTTGAGGACGGCGTCGCGGTAGACGCGGCGGAGGCTGGAACCGTGCTTCTGGAGTCGCTGGCGCTCGGCGTGGCGGCGTTGTTCGCGGCGCCGCCAGCGGCCGTCTTCGTTGCGGGGGGTGTGTTCGCTCACGGGGTGATGGTAGTACGGGGGCGTGAGGGTTTCCATGACGGTGCGTTCTGGAGACTTGCCGCGCTTGCTACGCATCCCTTCGACGGCGCTCAGGACAGGCGCTGTCGCGCTGCTTTGCCCCCACCCCGAAGAAAAGAAGGGGTCCCGAGGGGACACCCCTCGGGCTCCCCGCGCATGGCCCTTCGACGCGGCTCAGGATGCAGCTGCGCCCCCGCTACCCCTGCGGATGCGCGAATGAGGCGCCTCTTGTGGGGAAGACGAGGCCGTAGGGGCGCACGGCCGTGCGCCCCTACGGTGCGTTGGTGGAGGCGAGGCGTGTTGCGAGGAGGCGTTGCGGCCGCTACGCCTGCGGATGCGCGAATGAGGCGCCTCTTGTGGGAAGGCGGGGGACGACCTTCCGTTGAGGTTGGGGCGAGGTTGGACGGGGCGAGATTCCACCTGGCGTCGGAATGACAGATAAGTCGGAATGACAGGTGAGCGGTGGTTGGGGCGTAGGGGCGCACGGCCGTGCGCCCCTACGCCGCGTTGGTGGAGGCGAGGCGTGTTGCGAGGAGGCGTTGCGGCCGCTACGCCTGCGGATGCGCGAATGAGGCGCCTCTTGTGGGGAAGACGGGGGACGACCTTCCGTTGAGGTTGGGGTGTGGTTGGACGGGGCGAGATTCCTCCTGGCGTCGGAATGACAGGTGGGTTGGAATGACGGGTGAGCGGTGGTTGGGGCGTAGGGGCGCACGGCCGTGCGCCCCTACGGTGCGTTGGTCGAGGCGAGGCGTGTTGCCAGGAGGCGTTGCGGCCGCTACGCCTGCGGATGCGCGAATGAGGCGCCTCTTGACGAGAGGACGGGGGCGGCGTTTGGTTGAGGTTGGGGCGTGGTTGGACGGGGCGAGATTCCTCCTGGCGTCGGAATGACAGGTGGGTTGGAATGAAGGGTGAGCGGTGGTTGGGGCGTAGGGGCGCACGGCCGTGCGCCCCTACGGTGCGTTGGTGGAGGCGAGGCGTGTTGCGAGGAGGCGTTGCGGCCGCTACGCCTGCGGATGCGCGACTGAGGCGCCTCTTGTGGGGAAGACGGGGGACGACCTTCCGTTGAGGTTGGGGCGTGGTTGGACGGGCTGGATTCCTCCTGGCGTCGGAATGACAGATGAGTCGGAGTGACGGGTGAGTAGGGCTTTGCCGCTGGGAAGCTGCTGACGATGCGCCGGGCGAGTTGCGTTTCTTGGACGACCCTAAATGTGTGCAGGGTCGTGGCGTCTCGGTCTCGCCTTGGTAGAATCGCGGGGGCTGAAAGGAACGCGTGGGGGAATCGATGTCTTTGCCTCTGGCGGGCGTTAGGGTGGTGGCGTTTGAGCAGGCTGTGGCGGCGCCGCTGGCGACGCGGCATCTGGCCGACCTGGGCGCCGACGTGGTGAAAGTCGAACGGCAGGGCGAAGGGGACTTCGCGCGCGGTTACGACAGCGCGATCCACGGGACTTCGACGTGGTTCGCCTGGCTGAATCGGCGCAAGCGCAGCCTGACGCTGGACGTGAAGCAGCCACAGGGCCGCGAGGTGGCGGAGCGTCTGGTGGCGCGGGCCGACGTTGTGGTGCAGAACTTCGCGCCGGGGGCGTTCGACCGGCTGGCGCTGGGCGTGACGCAGTTGCACATGCGCTACCCGCTGCTGATCGCCTGCTCGATCACGGGCTACGGCGAGGACGGGCCATATCGCGACCGGCGGGCATACGACCTGCTGCTGCAGGCTGAGACGGGCGTGGTGTCCGTGAGCGGGACGCCGGAGGCCGCGGCGAAGACGGGCGTGTCAGTGGCGGACATCGCGGGCGGGATGTACGCGTTCAGCTCGATCCTGGCGGCGCTGTACCGGCGGCAGCAGACGGGCGAGGGCGCCGCGATCCGGGTGAGCCTGTTCGATTCGATCATGGAGTGGATGAGCCCGTTGAGCCTGATGGCGGCGCACGGCCCGCACCCGAAGCGCGCCGGGGCGCGGCACGCGAGCATCGTGCCGTACGGGCCGTACGCCTGCGGCAGCGGGCGCGAGGTGGTGCTGGCGGTGCAGAACGAACGCGAGTGGCTGCGTCTGTGCGAGCAAGTGCTGGGCCGGCCGGACCTGGCGACGGACGCGCGGTTCGCGGGCAACGAGAACCGGCTGCGTCATCGCGCCGAGCTGGAACCGCAGATCGAGGCGGGGCTGGCGCGCTACAGCGTGGAGGAGGCGGAGGCAGCGCTGGAGGCGGCATCGGTGCCGTATGCGCGGATGAACGACGTGGGGGAGGTGCTGGGCCACCCGCAGGTGCTGGAGAGGGGCCGGCTGCTGGGGACGGCGCTGCCGGGCGGCGCGTCGGTCGACCTGCTGCGGGCGCCGTTCAACATCGAGGGCGTGGACGAGGCGGCGTCGGAGATTCCGTCGGTGGGGCAGCACACGGACGCGGTGTTGGGGGAGCTGGGCTATGACGGGGCAGCGATCGCGGGGCTGCGGGCCGCGGGGGCGGTCTGAGGGTACGGGAGCGGTGGGCCGTTGCCACGTTTGCTGCGCATCGCTTTGCGCTGGTGCGCCCCCACCCCCAAAGAGAAAAAAGGGCTCCGAGGGGACACCCCTCGGGCTCCCCGCGCATGGCCCTTCGACGCGGCTCAGGATGCAAGCTTCGCCCCTACGAACCCTGCCTGGCGGCGGGAATGAGGCGCCTTTTGACGGGAGGGCGGGGGCGTAGGGGCGCACGGCCGTGCGCCCCTACGGTGCGTTGGTGGAGGCGGGGCGTGTTACCAGGAGGCGTTGCGGGAGCGCTACGCCTGGCGATGCGCGAATGAGGCGCCCCTTGACGGGAAGACGGGGGCGGCGTTTGGTGGAGGTTGGGGGGCGTGGCTGGATTCCTCCTGGCGTCGGGATGACAGGTGAGGGGTGGTTGGGACGTAGGGGCGCACGGCCGTGCGCCCCTACGGTGCGTTGGTGGCGGCGAGGCGTGTTCCTTTGGTATGACGCCGAGGCTGGAAAGCCTCGGCTACGCCGGGGGGACGATGGAGGGCCGGCATGGGGGGCGCTGGTGAAGACGGGGATGGGCGTCGATGATAGAATCAGGCCGCATCGGGGAATTCTATCGGGGTGATAGGGTGGCGTGGGCTTGTCTGGGCTATGATGGAATCAGCCGTGTTACGGGAGGGTTAAATGTCCCTCGATAGTCCCGCCGACAAGCCCTTACGAATCCGTGGCCTACCCTGGGGCGTAGACATAAGTGGTGGGAGGCGCGGAGGTCCTCAGGGGGACCGAATCGCGGATTACAGCACAGCGGCCGACGACCGGTTGGTCACGGCGCTGGAAGTACGCGATGAACGGGCCCTGGAGACGCTTTACGACCGCTACGGTGATTACGTCTATTCGGTCTGTCTTCGCATGGTCGGGGACGTCCAGTTGGCGGAAGACCTCTCTCAAGAGGTCTTCTTGCGTCTCTGGCGCCGGCCGGACCTTTATGACGTAAGCCGGGGCCGCTTTCTCACCTGGCTGCTCAGCGTGGCGCGCAACCGTGCTATCGATGAGCGGCGCAGTCGCGGCAGGCGTTTCCGCTTCGAGACGCCGCCCAGCACCACCGCGGAGGAGATGCTGGAGGCGGCGCCGACCTCGGAGGACAAGGACGTTGCCGTGGTAAGCGAAGAGCGAGTCGTCGTCCAGAAAGCGCTGGCGACGCTGCCACCGGAGCAAAGGCTGGCGATTCAGCTGGCGTACTTCGGGGGCTACACCCAGCAGGAGATCGCTTTGGGGCTGCACCAGCCTCTGGGCACGGTGAAGACCAGGATCCGGCTGGGACTGCAGAAGTTAAGGATGCTGCTGATCGAGCAGCAAGGAGGTTCGGGGACGCCTTGAGCTGCGAGGAGATTCGCGAAGACCTGGAAGCGTATGCGCTGGGCGTGCTGGAGCACGACGCGATGCACCGGGTCGAGACGCATTTGAGCGAGTGCGAGGACTGCACGGGCATCGTGCGGGACTACCAGCACGCCATGAGCCACCTGGCGCTGGCCGTGCCGCTGTACCGCGCTTCGCCGCGACTCAAGCAGCGGATCATGGGCGGCGCCGCGGGCTTCCGGCCATCGGCGATACCGGCGGCGCTGCGACGCACGTGGGTGATGAGCGCGGCGGCGGTGGTAGTCCTGGGCTTCGCGGCCGGGGCGATCTTCTGGGCAACGGCGCTATCGCTGGAGGTGTCGAACCTCAAAGAGCGCAACGCCAACCTCGAAGCGATGAGCGACCTGGACGCCGAGCAGCGCGCCGCGATCCTCAAGGTGCAGAGCGAGCTGAACTCGGCGCGCAGCGAGCAGCAGGAGATGTCGACGACGCTGGACGAGTACGCGACGCTGATCAAAGTCGCGCTGGACCCCGACCTGATCCCGACGGAGCTGCGGGGCACCGAGCCTCTGGCCAGCGCCAACGCCACGTGCAGCTACGTCTGGAGCACCAAGCAATCGCTGGGGGCGTTGACCTGCAAGAACCTGCCTTCGACCGCGCTGGCGCTGACTTACGAGCTGTGGGCGACGAAGGGGCAGAGCACGCTGGCCCTGGGCTCCTTCGAACCGCGCGTCGACGGATCGGCGAG
>DATDOP010000143.1:0-5896 GCA_035293185.1 Dehalococcoidia bacterium
CTTCGTCCCTACACGACCAACCAGCAGCGCCTCGACGCCCTGCCAGTCTTCCTGCATCGCTATAATCACACCCGGCCGCATACCGCGATCGGCAACAGGCCTCCCGCCTCGCGCCTGTAAACAACCCTCACGAGAACTACAACTAGCCTCCGCACCACCTGCCATTGCGAGCCATCGCGGCAGCGAGGCGCGGCAACCTCGGCCATGCATGACCAGCCCCCGGCGTCGACAATCCCAACGCCTGCTCCGTAAACAGGCGCCGCAACCAACGCTGTCGCCTCTCCCGCCCCGCCACCTGTCATTGCGAGCCATCGCGGCAGCGAGGCGCGGCAATCTCGGCCATTTATGACCAGCCCCCAGCGTCGACAGTCCCAACGCCCGCTGCGCAAACGGCGCCGCGACCCACGCACTCGCCCTCTCCCTGGGCGAGGGCGAGTGCGCCGGCTGGCGTCCAGCCCTCGACAAGGCATCCTGAGCCTGTCGAAGGACCCAACGCGTCATCCGCCCGTACACCTCATCTCGCCGAGTGGCCCCTCAACTGAATCCCCCTCTCCACAGTGTGGAGAGGGGGTGGCGGCAGCCTGGGGAGAGGTCGCCCACAAATGAGCCGGCCTGCTGCCTACCGAAAGCTGACAGCTGACAGCTGACAGCTGAAAACTGAAAACTGAGAACTCCCTCTCACCATGAGCTACCCTGTTCTCGTGTCCAACAGCCGCTGGGTCCACCTCGCCACCGCCCCCGACCAGATCACCGCCGAAATCTGGGTCTCCATCCTGCGCGATGCCGGCGTCCGCGCCATGATCCGCGCCTCGGACGCCGTCTCTTTCCTCGGCGTCAGCGCCTACGGTTGTCGCGTCCAGGTCCCAGAAGCCGACCTCGCCCGCGCCCGGGACATCCTCCCAGAAGCCACCGACAACCCCACGCCCGAAGACGCCTGACCCCTCACATCAAGTCGGTCTGACGCAGACGTTTCGCCAGGCATCCTCAGCCTGTCGAAGGGCCCAACGCCCCAACTGCCCGCCACAGATCTTCCGGAATGAAACACAAACCAAAACCCCCTCTCCTCGCAAGGAGAGGGGGCAGGGGGTGAGGTAACCCGTAATCACCGCCAGCGCAGCAACCGCGACAGCAGCGTATTCCGTGATTTCTTCCACACCACGTCCAGCCGCTCCCGCTCGCTCTCTGTCAGCTCCTTGCGGCCGTAGCGGGCGCGGATATAGCTCTCGCCCAGGTACTCCAGGTCGTCCACCTCCGGCAGATGCTGCCGCAGTCTGGCGATCACCTCGCGCGGCGTCTCCTGGGGCAACGGCCGGACCTTCGCCCAGCGCGCCAGCCGCAACGTCTTCTCCCACACCTGCACCGGATACGCCAGGTTGCCCAGCCCGTGCTGCCAGCTGTACTGGAATGCCCCCGCGCCCAGCAGCGAGATGCCGACGACGCCCACGACGACCGTCAGGATGATCCGGCCGACCAACCCGTTGCCTTCGTCGATCACCAGCGCGTCCAGCTCGCCCGCCGCGCCGCCGGCCGTCTCAGCACCGCTCGGCAGGAAGAACGCGTCATCCAGGAACTGCTCGGTCGGGTCGAACCCCGGCGCGAAGTTCCCGTCGATGCCGGAACGGATCACCGGCGGCTCGCTCGGCGTCGGATTGAACTCCACCCAGCCCAGGCCCGGGAAGTACACCTCCGGCCACGCAAACGCGTTCAACTCCCGCACCAGGTACACGTTGGTCTGCGGGACCCGGTCGTTTGCCCGGATCACGTAGCCTACTGCCATGCGCGCCGGGATCCCCAGCGAACGCAGCATCACCACCATCGCCGAAGCGTGATAGTCGAAGTACCCTTCCTTCACGTCGAACAGGAAATACTCCACCGAGTCCCGCTTCGGCGGCGCCGCCGCGATGTCCAGGTTGATCCCGTAAGAGCGCAGGAACTGCTCGACCGCCGCCGCCTTTTCGTACGGCGTCCCGGCGCTGGCTGTCACCTCCAGCGCCTTGTTGCGGATCGTCGCCGGCAGGTCGGTAGGCAGCTGCAGGTAGGCTTGCGTCCACGGTGCGTATTGCCCCTGCACGCTCTTCAGCGCGTTGATCGAGGCGTTGCTCACCGTGCTGTCCACGCGGTACTGGTCTTCTTCGTTCAGGCTGCGCGCCGGCCGCACCGACGTCACGTCGCTCGGCCCCGGCCCGAACACGACTCGCGTGTTGACGTTCACCGCCAGCGGCTGCCCCACCGTCACCACGATGTTCGACTTCTTCGACGCCGTGACCTGAATCGAGACCGGTCGCCGGATCTGCCGGGTCGCCTCTTCGACGCCCTGCATCGCCTGCAGCGCCGGCCACGACCCGTTCGTGATCTGGATCGAATCGCCCACCTTCCAGCCCTGAGCCGTGTACACGTCGTAGACCTGCGCCCGCAGGAAGCCGGTCTCGGACGCCGTGACCTGCATCACCTCGGCGCTGCCCAGCGTGATCTCGCCCTGCAGCGGCAGCGTCGCGCCGAACTGGTGTACCTGGCCGCCCTTCTTGCTATCGATCGCGCTGAACACGCGCGATAGCCCCGAGAGCGGCTCGACGACCGGCGCCGTGACCTTCACCCACACCGAGTACAGGAAGCCGCTGCCGCTGCCCACCGGCAGCACCCACGCGGCCGCCAGCAGGCCCAGCGCCATCCACACCGTGATGTTCAGAACGCTGAGGCTGATAAAGTCTGGGTACCGCGTCCGCTGCGCCTTCCAGTCCCGCGCTTGTCGCAGCAGGTTCACGCGCGCCACCAGCAGGATCGCGCAGAACAGGTAGATCACCAGCGGCAGGCTCTTCTGGCCCGGCAGGTAGCTGATGTTCGTCAGCAGCGCCAGGCCGCCCGGGATCAGGCCCAGCCACGCGTTCTGCCAGCGGAAGATGCTCCACGCCGCCAGGTATGCCGCCAGGTAGGTCGCCGCCACCACCAGCACCACGAACGGGATGTTGTCGTTGGAGATGCCGCCGCTCACGACAGCGTCTCCCCACACGGCCAGCCGGTCGATAATGTCCCAGGTGCGGTCTGAGAGCGACCCCTCGATCTTGGTCCCGACCATGTACAGCATCCCCAGGATGCCCACGCTCAGCCCTACCAGGTGCGCCACCAGCGTCGGGATACGGCTCTGGGCCATTACCAGCCCGAGCACGAGCCCCAGGAAGCCGATCTCGTACAGAGATGGCATCTCGTCCACCCAGTCAGCGCTATCGATTGAACGCACCACGGTCAGGAACCCGACCATGACGATCGCCAGCGTGACGATGTCTTCCCACGTAATCACGCCGTAGCGCGATAGCCAGCTCAGGAACGATAAGCGCGGTTTCTGCGGTGCACCGCTGTCAGGCCGCCGCGGCTGGAATACCTCTCCCCACCCCATCTGTCTCATTCTGACCGCCTCGGTATCGCTTCCGTTGTCGTGCCTTCCACTCCCATGGCCAGCGACGTGATCAGGTCATCCGACCGCCGCACGAGGTACGTGTACACGTCCGACGCCGCCAGGGCCCCGAACACCATCAGCGAGTTCTCCTCGCCGCCGAACGTGCTCGGCTCCAGCAGCACCGCCGCCACCTTCACGCCCTGCTCCGCGATGAACTGCAGCGACCCAACCCACTCCTCGGATGTCGAGGGCGTAATCACCACCACCGTCGTGTGCCGCCCGAAGCGCTTCGATTCTTCGCTGATCAGTGTGCCGACGGGTACGTCGCCCTCGGCCGTCGAGAGCGCCAGCGCCTCCAGGATGCGCGTGTAGTGCTGAGCGCCGCGCTCTGCGTCTTCAACAAACAGCCGCTTGCCGTAGCTGATGAACCCCACGGACCGATTCGCCACCAGGAAGTAGCGCGCGATCGAGGCCGCGACCTTAATCCCGAACTCCTCCGTGCTGTCCTCCTCGCCCACGGCCACGTGTACGGACTTCTCCAGGTCCAGGATGATCCAGATGTCAGACGCCGGGTCCAGCTCAAACAGCTTCACCATCATCATTCCGGTTCGCGCCGTCGTCGGCCAATGAATGCGATTGAAGCTGTCCCCGAACTCGTACGGCCGGATGCCGGACGCGTTCGGCGTCACGTAGTGCGTGCGCTTGCGGAAGCGTCCCTCACCCGGCAGGTTCGCCGGCGGCACGTAGAAGTTCGGCAGCTCGGTCGCCCTGGGATAGACCAGGATGCTCTGCGGCCTGCCGTACGTGTTCGTGTACTTGAAGAATCCGAAAGGGTCGCCCGTGGTGATCGTCACCGGGCCCACGCTGAACAACCCGCGCAGCCGGCACGTCGTCGCCGATCGCCACGCCCGCGCCTCGCGCGGCCCCAGCGTGATCACCTGGTTGGCGTGGTGACCCGGCATGTCCGAAGGGTCGTTGACCTCCAGCCACAGCTTGGAGAACCAGCTCATGTTCTTGACCGTTATCCGCTCGATGAACTCCTGGCCCTCTTGCAGCCGGTCGACCGGCCTCTCGACCGTCACCTCCAGGTTGCGCGAGTTCGCCCTCGCCCAGAAATAGGCGATCGGCACGCCGAGGATGATCACGTACGCCAGCCGCGTCGGCAGCCAGAACCCCGTCGAGAGCGCCGACATCAGGCACACCACCAGAATCACGCCGATTAGTGTCAGCGAGAGGTGGCGCCTGATAAGGAGGTCCCAGCCCTCCTTGACCAGCTCGATCACGGGATTCCCCTAACGGGGCTGCCCCCCGCGAGCGCGGGTACCGGGTACCGGCACGCGCTCCACGCAGCCCAAAACGATGTCTGATGCCGTAACGCTCTTCACTCTCGCTGACGGACTCACGATCACGCGGTGACCCAGCGTCGTGTAGGCCAGCTCTTTGACGTCGTCTGGTATCACATAGTCGCGGCCGTCCAGCAGCGCCTTCGCCTGAGATGTCCTGTACAGGGCCAGCGAACCGCGCGGCGAAGCGCCGAGGTACACGGATTCATGCTGGCGCGTCATGTCCACCAGCCCCACGATGTACTGCTTGATCAGCGGGTCGACGTAGATCTCTTTGATCGCGCGCTGCACACTCAGGATCTCGGCCGCGTCCGTCACCTGCTGCAGGCTCTCGACCGGGTGGGTCACCTGCTGGCTGTCCATCATCAACACCTCGTCCGTGTTCGTCGGGTAGCCCAGGTGTACGCGCATCAGGAAGCGGTCCAGCTGCGCTTCCGGCAGCGGGAACGTGCCCTCGTACTCGATTGGGTTCTGCGTCGCCATCACCATGAACGGCGCCGGCAGATCGCGCGTCACGCCGTCGACCGTCACCCGGTGCTCTTCCATCGCCTCCAGCAGCGACGACTGCGTTTTCGGCGTCGCGCGGTTGATCTCGTCGGCCAGGACGATCTGGGCCATGATCGGCCCCGCCCTGAACTCGAAGTCGCCCGTCCTCTGGTTGTACACGGACACACCGGTCACGTCGCTCGGCAGGATGTCCGGCGTGAACTGGATACGCTTGAAGTCGCACCCCGTCGATTTCGCCAGGCTGCGCGCCAGCGTCGTCTTACCGACTCCCGGCACGTCCTCGATCAGGAGGTGGCCGTTGCAAAGCAGGCACACCACCGTCAGGCGTACCTCCTCCTCCTTGCCAATGATCACCTTCTGAACGTTATCCAGTATGCGTTCGGCAATTATTTTGGGGTCTTCCACTCTGCTCTCCCGAACTTATCTGCTGCTCCCCTGCAGATTCGTCTCGCCAAGATTTTCGCTAACCGTATCTAATGTACGCCTCATACGCCTCTTTAGAAGAGGCTCCGGGGTTCTCCCCGGTTTTACTACAAAACGCAGACTGCCGCGACAATTCGGCAAACTGCGTTTTCGACTTGACGCGAATTATAGCAAAGCCATAGGCCGCGACTATTAGCTAAATGTAAACCTGAATTACGGACTCTCACGCCGC
>DATDOP010000144.1:0-13818 GCA_035293185.1 Dehalococcoidia bacterium
CTCTACAACAACGCCAGCGCCGGCCAGAAGATCTTTGTCGGCGCTTTCTCCACCGGGCCTGTCGTGACGAACTACCAGTTCACGGCGCCGGCGGCCGGTACTTACTTCTTCCGCTGCGACGTCCACCCGGACACGATGACGGGGTCGTTCAGCGCCAGGTAGAGCAAGGCGAGCGCAGCATAACAACCCCTAACAACCCCACGAGGCGTTTGCCCGAGATTGCTTCGCCTCGCGCTCTGGCTCGCAATGGCGCTGGGGATCAGCGTCGCGGAGAGCAGGCCGGGCGTTGTTGAGGGACCTCGGGTTGACCTTACTTCAGGACGTCTTTGAGGGCATCTTCGAGCTCTGCCAGGCTGGTGGGGCCTTCGAACTTCATCGCGACCTTGCCGTCCTTGCCGACGACGAAGAACCAGGGTTCGCTTTGCAGGCCCCACTCCTTCGCAGCGTCCACCAGGTCACGCTGGGCTGAGGTGGGGTTCTTGTAGGCCTCGACGTGGATGAACTCGACACGGTCTTTGTACTGCGCGTAGAGCTTGCGCATGATCTCGTACTCGGGACCGCAGAGCTGGCTGGTGCAGTAGCCCGGCGCGGCGAAGAGGATGAGCAGCGGCCGCTGCGCCGCGATGGCGTCAGCGATGGTCGTGGTGTGCATATCGGCTGACGGGTTGGCGGACGTATCGATCTGCGCCAGGTCGGTCACGTCTTTCACCGTCAGGTTGCGCGAGCGCGGCGCGTCGTGGCCGATGGGGACGGTGGTGGACTCGCTGAGGACGCTGAATCTCGGCCGGAGCGTCTGCTTCTTCGTACCGGCATCGATCTTCATCTCGACTCCCCAGTCGCCGGTCACGGGGAAGTCGACCATAGCCGTGTAGATGCCAATCTGCTCGCCGACGTTGAAGTGGTCGTGAGTCGTGCCGTCCGTGTGGACGTGGACTACCTTCTCCTCGATGCCGGCGTCGCGGGCGGGGACGCGGGAGACGGCGTCCATCTCGAACATGAACGACTCGTTGCCGCCACCGAGGTAGTAGAAGGCGAAGTGCACTTTGGCATCGACGATCGGCAGGCCGGCCTCATCGAAAAGCCCAACGGCGAAGCGATTCTCGCCGCCCGTGAGCTGGGAGTTCACGAGCACGGGCTGGATATCGCCGGCTTTGAGGACCAGCGTCTCAGGGAACTTCTTGCTATCGCCGCCACAGGCAGCGACGAAAAGCAGCGTGAGAAGACCCGCGCAGGCGAAGAAGAGTGTCTTTGTGGTCACGTTCACAATGATCGTAGCATGCGGGCACGCAGGTATAGAAGACCGAGGGCACGAGGCACTGAAAGATGGGGGACGCCCGGCACTGGAAGATGGGGGACACCCCCATGCCCCCGCTAAAGGGCCGCACGGGTCGTGGTTTGCAGAGCCGGTAAACTGGAGCCGTGACCGCCGAATCTGCGCTTCGACGCTTGTGTTGAAAGATGGGGGACGCCCGGCACTGGAAGATGGGGGACACCCCCATGCCCCCGCTAAAGGGCCGCACGGGTCGTGGGTGCGTGGAGCCGGTAAACTGGCGTCGTGACCGCCGAATCAGCGCTTCGTCACTTGTGTTGAAAGATGGGGGACACCCGGCACTGGAAGATGGGGGACACCCCCATGCCCCCGCTAAAGGGCCGCACGGGTCGTGGTTTGCAGAGCCGGTAAACTGGAGCCGTGACTGCCGAATCAGCGCTTCGTCCCCGCCTGGTGCGGCGTGCCATGCTGCTGCAGGCGGCGGTTATCTCCTACAACCTGCTCGAGGGCGCGATCTCCATCATCGCCGGCGTGATCGCCGGCAGCACGGCGCTCGTCGGGTTCGGGCTGGATAGCGCGATCGAGGTCAGCGCCAGCGTCGCGGTGCTCGCCCACCTGTGGCGCAGCCGCGAGGAAGAGGCGCTGGAGTGGGAGCGGCGCGTCGCCGTGTACGTCGGCCTCACGTTGATGGCGCTGGCCGTGTTCGTCGCGGGGCGAGCCATTTACGACCTGGCGAGCGGGTCGCAGCCGGACGAGTCGTATCTGGGCATCGGCATCGCGGGCGCGTCGCTGGTGATCATGCCGCTGGTCTCGCGCTACGAGCACAGCCTCTCGCACCAGATCAACAGCCGGGCGCTGGAGGCGGAATCGCGCGAGACGCTGGTGTGCAGCTACCTGTCCGCTACGCTGCTGCTGGGCCTGGGGGCGCATGCCCTGCTCGGCTGGTGGTGGGCCGACCCCGTCGCGGCGCTGGTCATGGTCGTGGTGATCGCGCGGGAGGGCTACGAGGCTTTCACGCGGCGGGAGCTGTGCTGCCGGGATTAGGCATAGGGCATAGGACATAGTGCAGAGGGCATAGTGGGATGCGGAGGGTCAACCCGTGGATACCACTGCCCTTGTGCCTATGCCCTATGCGGTCTGTTCGTCATAATGATTGCTACGGGGTGATGCGCATGATGGTCGAATGGCCGGGGCGCTGCAGCAGCTGCGACGAGCAAATCGAAGACTGGTCTGACGCCGGGCTCCATGAGCGGCGCTGGATCCACAAGGCCTGCTACTCAGAGCGCTGGCAGCAGGCACAAGCCCGCGGCGCCGCGCCTCCCGAGCTCCAGTCGCCGATCGACCGCGGCAAGCTGCTGGAGCTGCCGATGCTGATCTTCCTGCTGATGTTCCACTTCGGGCTGGGCGTCGCCGTCGCCGGCTGGATCATGATCGACCAGGACCAGACGCCGGACATCGGCGCCCTGCTGATGGTGATCGGCGTGTTCGTGCCGCTGATCGGTATTGCCGGGGTGGCGCTGAACATCATCAGCCGCCGGCGCATCGAGCTGGTGCGGCAGGCCGTAGATGCGCGGGGCGGCTGGAAGCCGGGACGCTAGCTTGCTCCCCTTACCCCTGCATATCGGCCACGGCGTCGACGTGGGCGCGTGGCACCTGGAGCCCAGCGTGGTCGCCGGGGCGTTCATCGCGCTGAGCTTTTACGTGTACGGCGCCAGCCTGCTCAAGGTTGCCATCCCCCCCTGGCGCGCCGCCTGCTACTTCGCCGGGGTGGCGATCATTTTCCTGGCGCTGACCTCACCGCTCGATACCGCCGCCGATCGCCTGCTTTCGATGCACATGCTGCAGCACGTTGCGCTGACGACCCTGGGGCCGCCGCTGCTGCTGCTGGGGCTGACGCCCGGCCTGCTGGAGCCGCTGCTGCGTCCGGCGCTGATCCGCCGGGTGGCGAGCAAAGTCACGCATCCGGTGTTCGCGGGGACGTTGTTCATCGTCAACATGTGGTTCTGGCACGTACCGCCGATCTACGGCGCCGCGCTGGACCACCTGCCGGTCCACATCGCAATGCACATCGCGTTTATGGGCAGCGGGATCCTGTTCTGGTGGCCGGTCGTGCAGCCGTCGCCGCTGACGGGCCGGATGGGCGAGGGCGCGCGGCTGCTCTACCTGTTCGCCACGGGGATGCCGATGGGGCTGCAGGCGCTGCTCTTGTTCGCGAGCAACGGCGTGATCTACGACTACTACGAGACGGCGCGGCCGCTGTGGGGAATCTCGCCGAAGGACGATCAGCAGGTGGCGGGGCTGATCATGGGCGCGCTGGGCGAGGCCGCGAGCTTCACGGCGATTACGCTCCTCTTCTTCCGGTTCCTCGACCACGAGGGGGAGGCGGCGCCGGCTGCGGCTCCGGGCCAAATAGACGCTCGGTGAGCCTGTAAGCGAGCACGCTGCCCGCCAACGCCCCGATGAAGGCCACGATCAGCACCAGCGTCTGCGAGAGGCCGATGAGGGTTGCGACGCCGTAGAACAGCACGGCAACGACGGCCGCGATGATCCATCTGAAGAAGCGCCGCGAAATGGTGATCAGGTAGTTGCGCACGTCCAGCGCAGTATAGCGGGAGGGCCGTTGACAGCGGGTCTCGAGCCGCGCTAGAGTCGTTGCGACGGGACGTTTCTGCAACCAATTGCATTTACCTGCAACTGCCAACGGAGTTTGCCGATGAGCTTGGACGCCCTCTTGCTTGTGACCGGAATCGGCGGTGGGGCCGGCGTATTTGCCGCCGCGCTGGCGCTGGGCATACGCCATGGCATCGACTGGGACCACATCGCCGCGATTACCGACATTACGAGCGCATCGGCGGCGGTGGACAGCGAGGACGAGAGCTGGCTGCTGGGTGAGCCGGGCGTGATGCTGACCGACGAGAGCCACCACTCCGTGCACTCCCACACTCACGAAGCCGTCGAGGAGCCGGTGGTGGCGCGGGCAATGGCGTCGCGGGGAGAGGGCGGCGCCGCGACGGCGACGCTCGCGCGGCCGATCGCCAGCATCCGCGTGCTGACGTCTTCTTTGCCACCGAGTCAGAAAGAGGCGGTCTGGCTGGGCTCGCTCTACGCGCTGGGCCACGGGCTGGTTGTGATGGTGCTGGGCGTCATCGCCATCCTGGCGGCGGAGTTCCTGCCCAGCTGGGTGGACCCGATCATGGAGAAAGTGGTCGGCGTCACGCTGATCTTTCTCGCCGCGTACCTGTTCTATTCGGTCTATCGCTACTACAGGGGCGGCGGCCAGTTCGCGATGCGCAGCCGCTGGATGCTGATCTTTGCCGGCGTGAGCAACGCGTGGCACTGGATCCGCTCACGCGCCGGCCATCACGAGCACAGCCACGTTCAACCGCGCAACTACACCTCACGAACCGCGTTCGGGATTGGCTTGATCCACGGGATCGGCGCCGAGACGGGCACGCAGGCGCTAATCATCGCGACGGCCGTCGGGGCGACGAGCAAGGGCGTGGCAATCGCCGCGCTGCTGTTCTTCGTGGTTGGGCTGCTGATCTCGAACACGGTGGTGACCATGACCTCGACGTTTGGATTCGTGTCGGCGCGACGACGCCAGACGATTTACGTGATGGCGGGAGTCGTCGCGGCGGTGTTCAGCCTGATCCTGGGCCTGGTCTTCCTCACCGAATCAACCGGGGTCTTGCCCGACCTTGACCCCTACTTCCACTGGATCGGCGGACCGAGCTAGACGTCAGCGCGGGCGAGGAGCAGCGGCAGCGGCGAGCGCCCGAGCATCGTCGTGGCCATGCTGCCAATGATGACGTGCCGGCTGGCGCTGACGCCCTGCGTCGACATGGCGATGGCGTGGGCGTTCAGTTCTTGCGCCTCTTCGATGATCGCGGTGTCGACACCGGCCATGAGTGGTATGTCACGGACGAGCGTGGTCACAGGCAGCGACGCGGGCAGCAGTTCGCGCGACCGCGCCAGCTCGCGCTCGCAGGCGGCCAGGGCCGCGGCGTTGTCCTCGCCACCCGGCTCGTGCTCGTGGATGCGCAGCAGCGTGACCTCGAAGCGTCCCGGCGCCAGCAGCGGCGAGAGGGCGTGCAGCACAGCCTCGGCCGCCGGTGAGCCGTCGTTGGTCACGACGATGCGGTAGGGCTCGGCCCTCGCGGGCGGCGGGTCCAGGTTGGGGCCGCTGACCAGCAACGGCAGGCCGGCGTCCTTCAGCAAGTCCAGGGTCACGCTGCCGTGCAGCACGTGGCGCAGCGCGCCGTGGCCCCGGGAGTCGAGCGCGAGGACGACGGCGTCGGTCTCGGTGGCGATCCTGAGGATGGCCGGCGCCACGTCCTCGTCCTCATGCGCCGTACGCACGAGGACGTCGCCATCGATGCCTAATCGCGAGAGCGTGCCGTGGAGCTCCGTCTCCAGACGCGCCGGGTCGTCTTCTTCGATGACCTGAAGCAGCGCCACGCGGGTGCCGAGAGCCGTAGCCAGCAGCGCGGCGTGGGGCAGCACACGGTGCGAGTGCGCCGAGCCATCCGTGGTTACGAGGACCGGTCTGTTGCTGTTCATGCTGCGCTCCCGCCTACGAGCCGTGGGAGGACGCTTCGCTGAGGCCGCCCTGGCCCCGGCGTCCCGTGACGATTAGCGACGCGACGATTGCCGTGATCAAGACGGCGGCGATGACGCCCAGCGAGAGCCAGATCGACATGTGAAAGGCCTCTTCTGAGAGCATCTTGACACCGACGAAGACCAAAACCGCGGACAGGCCCATCTTGAGGTAGATAAACCGGTGCATCGCGCTGGCCAGCATGAAGTACAGGACCCGCATGCCGAGGATGGCGAAGGCGTTGGAGGAGAAGACGATAAACGCATCGTCCGTCACGGCGAAGATCGCCGGTATCGAGTCTACGGCGAAGACGATGTCCGTCGTCTCGATGACCACCAGCACCGCCAGGAGCGGCGTCGCCATCAGGACACCGGCCTGGCGGACGAAGAAGTGCGTGCCTTCGTAGTCGCTGGTGATTGGGATCAGGCGCCGCAGGAACCTCAGCGCCGGGTTGCTCTCGGGATGGACCTCGACTTCCTTCGAGAGCGCCATGCGGGCGCCGGTGAACACGAGGAAGCCGCCGAACACGTAGATCATCCAGTGGAAGGCCTCCAGCAGGCTGGCGCCCGCGGCGATGAAGGCGATCCTGAAGACGACGGCACCGACGATGCCCCAGACAAGGACGCGGTGCTGAAACGCCGGCGGGACGGAGAAGTAGCCGAAGATCAGCGCGAAAACGAAGATGTTATCGACGGAGAGGCTGCGCTCGATGACGTAGCCGGCGAGGTATTCGCCGGCGGCGGTGCTGCCGTGCCAGACGAGGATCACGCCGGCGAAGCCGACGCCGATCACGGTCCAGATGATGCTCCAGACGAACGCCTCACCCATCGAGACTTCGTGAGCCTCGCGGTGGAAGAACAGCAGGTCGAGCGCAATGAGAAAGAAGATGAGGCCGATGAACGCCGGCCAGACCCAGAGATCGACGGTCAAAAAAGAGACCTCCAGCTGATATGTAATCAGCCGAAGGTCTGTCCCGCCACTCTGGCCGCGCACCGGCCCCGACGAATCGGGACGTATTGACGATGACGCTGTTTCGGGTTACTCCCCTTCGGTCCTCCTAGCTTATACGGCGCGCCGGAAGCGAACAACCGGACGGCGCGCCGGGCGTTGCAACTGCGTTTCGAATCGCGCCGCGCGGTTTGACACTCGTCCCTCTTCGCCTATGATCACGAGGAAGGATCGCTTATGTCAGACAGCGCCCGCCCCGCTACCGCGGCCATCCTCACGCTGGGCTGCAAGCTCAACATCGCCGATACGGAGGCGATGGCACGCCGTCTGCGCGATGCCGGCTGGAACGTCACCGACCGCGCCAGCGAGGACGCGGCGGCGATCATCGTCAACAGCTGCTCTGTCACGCACGTCGCCGACCAGAAGTCGCGCCACCTGGTGCGGATGGCGCGCCGGGTGGCGCCGAACGCCACGGTGGCGCTCACCGGCTGCCTGATCGAGACCGCGCCTGCTGACAAGCTCGAGGCGCTGGCCGCCGACCTCGTCTACCGTCAGCCGGACCAGATCGCCCTCGCGGAGCGGATCATCGAGCTGCACCCCGGCGGGTCGCCCCTGCCCGGTCCGGCGGCGGAGGAAGCGCTGCGACTGACTCCGGCGGAGCGGCCGCGGTCCGCGATCAAGACGCGCGCGTTCATCAGCGCCCAGGAGGGCTGCAACGACGTCTGCGCCTTCTGCATTATTCCCCGCACCCGCGGCCGCGAGCGCTCCAAGCCCGTCGAGGCGGTTGTCGCGGAGGCGCGGGCGCGCGAGGCGGAGGGCGTGCAGGAGATCGTGATCACGGGCACGCAGCTCGGGGCCTACGGGCGCGACTGGGGGCAGCGCACGCCGTACCCGGTGCTCAAGGCGTTGCTGGACGAGACGGCGATCCCGCGGATCCGCATGTCGTCGCTGCAGCCGCAGGACCTTTCGGACGGGGTGATCGGTCTGTGGCAGGATCCGCGGCTGTGCCGTCACTTCCACCTGGCGTTGCAAAGCGGCGCCCGGGCGACGCTGGAGCGCATGCGACGACGCTACACGCAGGACGAGTATCGGGACGCCGTGCGCCGCCTGCGCGACGCCAGCCCGGACGTGGCGATCACGACGGACGTGATCGTGGGCTTCCCGGGCGAGAGCGACGCCGAGTTCGAGGAGAGCTACGCGTTCTGCGAGGAGATGCGCTTCGCGGGGATCCACGTCTTCCCGTACTCGCAGCGCAGCGGCACAGTCGCGTTCAAGATGGCGGACCAGGTGGCCGACCCTGTGAAGAAGCAGCGCGTTCACCGTCTGATCGGGCTGGCGCAGCGCCTCGCGGGTGAGTACCGCTCGCGGTTCATCGGCAGCACCGTGCCGGTGTTGTGGGAGAGCCGCCGCGACGGCGTCTGGGAAGGCCTGACAGACACCTACATCCGCGTCCGCACCGCTTCGGACGCAGACCTGACTAATCGCCTGGAGCCGGCGCTGCTCAGGGAGGCCCGCGAAGACGGCCTCTGGGCGGAGCCGGCCGGCGAAGGAGTGGCACCGTGAACCTGATCAATCGACTCGCCCTGGTTACGCTGTGTCTGGCGCTGATTGCCGGGGCCGGCGCGGTCATCGGCCTCGCGTGGGCCGCGCCGGAGGAGTCAATCGAGTGGCTCGCCGATGCGGCGGGCTGGCTGGACGACCACAACACGGACGGCACCAAGGCCCTGATCACGGCGATCGGGGCGGCCGTGGTGCTGATCGTATTCGTCGTGCTGGTGGTGGAGCTGTTTCCCCAGAACAGCGGCGAGGTCAAGGTCACCGGCCTGCAGGTTGGCGACGCGGTGCTGACCACGGCAGCGATCGGCCAGCGCATCGAGGAGGCGGTGAACCAGGTGCCGAACGTCTCAGACGTGCGCGCAACGGTCCGCGCCAAGCGCAAGGGGGTGACGGTGGCGCTCGACCTGCACGTTGACCCGGACGCGAACCTCGCGGCGGTCACGGATGCGGCCTGCGAGGCGGCCCGGGACGTGCTCAGCGACAAGGTCCACGTCGAGCTGCTGGCACCACCGCGCGCCCGCCTGCACTACCGGGAGCTGCGGCTCAAGGGCCGCCAGGTGCGCCCGATCGCGGTTGAGACGCCGCCGGCCGCCGAGGAGCCGGAGGCGACGCCGCCGGTGATCGAGGAAATCGAGGCTCCGGTGGCGGTCGCCGAAGAGGAGAAACCAGTCCAGGCATGAACAAACGCCTGCCCGCCCTGAGCAAGGACCGACTGCCCTCGATCATCGAAAGCATCCTGTTCGTCGCCGACGAGGCGGTGGACGTCTCGTTGCTCGCGAAGGCGCTGCGGCGGGCCACGACTGAGATCGAGGACGCGCTGGCGTTGCTGGAGGATCGCTGCTCCCTGGGCGGCACACGCCTGCAGCGCACCGGCGACAGCGTGCAGCTGGTCACGGCTCCGGACGCGGGGCCGTACGTCGAGCGCTTTCTCGGCCTCGAGAGCCGCCAACGGTTGTCCGGCGCGGCGTTGGAATCGCTGGCGATCATCGCCTACAAGCAGCCGATGACGCGGGCCGGGGTGGAGCAGGTGCGCGGCGTCAACTCGGACGGGGCGATCGGCTCGCTGATCGCGCGCGGCCTGATCGAGGAGGTGGGGCGGGCGCCGGGACCGGGCCGTCCGGCGTTGCTGGGCACCACGCTGCGCTTCCTGGAGCACTTCGGCCTGAGCAAGCCGGGAGACCTGCCGCCGCTGCCCGCCTCGAACGGCGCCCTCGACCCGGAGGGCGAAGCAGAGGACGAGGACGCGCTCGAAGACGAAGAAGCCGCGACGCCAGCGTGACGGCCGCCCTCTGCCGCCTGACGTTGCGCTTGCCGGAGAATACGTCGCTCAAGGGCAAGCGCATGGTGGTGAAGTCGATCCAGCAGCGCCTGCACAATCGCTTCAACGTTTCGGTGGCCGAGGTCGCGCACAACGAGGCGTGGCAGCTCGCCGGGCTGGAAATCGCGGTGGCCGCGAACAGCGGCGCGCACGCCTCGCAGGTCATCGCCAGCGCGGTGGCGTACATGGAGTCGTTGCGGCTGGACGTGGAGGTGATCGAGCAGGAGACAGAGCTGTTCGATTAGACGGAGATTTAGCACTCTCTTGATTCCTTCAGAGGCCGTCCAGGTCTAGGATCGTGAGCAAGGGAGTTGGCTCCGCCCGCCATTCCCGATTGATAGAAAGAGGCCGGTCGCATGACCGGCCTCTTTCCGTATTCAGGCGTGGCGTCAGTTGGGTAAACGGTAGTTGTAGTCGTTGTACAGCCAGGTGGAGCCGGCGAGAGTCCAGAGCCGGACGTAGATCGTCGAGCCGTTGGACGGATAGCCGCGGACGGTGACGGAGGTGCCCGTGCCCAATGAGGCGCTGAGCAGGTTGTTGCTGCCCGGCGAGGTGCCAATGTACATGTAGTACTGCGAGGCGCCGCTCACGGCGGTCCACCGGAATACCACCGACGACGGCGGCAGCGTCGAGCCGTTCGCCGGGCTGGTCATCGAGGCCTTCGTCGATGCCGGAGGCGGCGTCGGTGATGGCGGGGCCGTTGTGCCACCGCCGCCGGTCGAACCGCCGCCGGCGTTGGTGCCGTCCGTCGACGTGGAGAAATCGGTCACCCAGTACCACTTGTAGGGCGAGCCGGCGCTGTAGAAGCGCGCGATGCCGATCTGCTTGTACGCGGCGTTGAGCATGTTGGCGTTGTGGCCGGACGAGGCCTTCCAGGAATCGAACGCCTCCTGAGCCGTGTCGCGGACCGTGCCGGCAGAGATGTTCTCGCCGGTGTTGGGCAGGCCGTCGCAGTTGGCGACGCGTGTCGAGGCGGAGCGGCCGAGGGAGTCGGTGTGAGAGAAATAGGACTTCGTAGCCATGTCCCGGGCCAGCCAGGCCGAGGCGCGGTTGAGGTTGGCCGATGCTGTCAGGGCTGGTTTGCCGTTCTGCGACCGGTACTGGTTGATCAACTGCAGGAATGCCTGCTCCTGACTATCGAAGGAGTCACTGACGCTGCAGTTGGTCGCGGCCTCAGCACTGGCGGGTCCGCGCTGGAGCGCGGATGCGCCAAGCAGCGCCAGGGTCAAGGCCAGCGTCCCGAGCAACACGCGAGGGAGTGTGGGGAATATCGGCATGGCGAGATGCCTCCTGAGGTTTGTGTAATCGGCGGTTTGCCGCGGGTTGCGGCGAGAGGTCTGGTGGGGAGCCCACTACGCTCCGGTTAAGTCAGGAGGCCTCCTTTGCTCGACGCGGCGGTGCTACTGGAAGGTAGCGGCTGTGTAGATGTAGTCCTCGTAGCTCCAGCCTTTGGTTGTCCGCGAGGAGAGCCGGACGTGGAGATAGCGGCCGTCCCGGGGGAGGTTGAGGACCATGGCGCCGAGGGCGGTCCCGCTGGAGGCGCTGTAGATGTCGTTGCAGCCGGGACAGGAACCGACGTCCAACCAGTACTCGAGCACGGACGGCGAGCTATTCCAGCGGAAGACGTAAGCCTGGCTGCCGATGTTCGAACCGGGCGCCGGGTCGACGAGGCTGGAGCCGCCGTAAGAGGAGCCGGGCGCGCGCGTGCCGTCATCGTGGACGTCGAAGGTGGTCACCCAGTACCAGGTGTAGTAGGAGCCGGGGTTGCTGACGCGGGCGATGCCGATCTGCCGGTAATCGGCGTAGAGCATGTTGGCGTTATGCCCCGGGGAGGTGCGCCAGAGCTCGAAGGCCTGCGCGGCGGAGATGATCTGGGGGCCCGCGCCGAGGTTCTCGCCAGAAGCGTTGGTGCCGCCGCAGTCGGCGATGCGGTCCTGGCTGAGGCGGCCCTTCGAATCGCCGTGCGCGAAGTAGTTCTTGGCAGCCATGTCGCCGGCCATCCAGGTTGCGGAGCGGCCGAGGTTCTCGGAGACCGTGAGGGCCTGCAGGCCGTACTGGGCGCGGTAATCGTTGATGATCTTGAGGAATGCGGTCTCTTCCTGATCGAGCGAGAGATCGGAGACCTCGCAGTTGGCGATTGCTTCCGCCGGCTTGCCGGGTGCGCCGAGTGTAAGGAGGAGGGTGAGCAGGACGAGCGCGACGCCGAGAATGCACGGCAGTTTGGGGAGTCCTGGCATACGGGTGGCGCCTCCTTGCATCTGCTGGCTTTTTCGGCACAAACCGGAATTAGTTGATCCGGTGGCAATTCACGGACGTTCCGTGGACTTAAAAGAATGAGACGGCAGTACTGTGCGCCCCGCCGTCTCCTTGTGGTCTCTGCCCGATGGCAGCCAGCTCAGCTCTTGGGAGCCTCGCTCGTGAAAGCGCCGGCCGCGGCGAATGCAGCAGCCCGGGCATTCGTCGCCTCAACCATGTGAGCAGGAATCGGCTTCGGGCCGCCCAGGCCGTAGGCGTAGAGGCAGATTTCGGCTGCCTCTTCGACCGTGATGTTGGCCCGCACGGCGCCACCGAGCGAGTCGGCAAAGACCAGCACGCCGTGGTTTTCCAGCAGCAGGCCTTTGATGCCCTGGTGCTCGTTGAGCACCTCAGCGATGTTGTTGATGGACTGATCAGAACCGCGGGGACCGTAGTTGGCCAGCGGTACGCCGTCCACCATGCCGTTGCGGACCAGCGCCTCGTAGGCGCCGGGGATTGCCTTGCCAGCCACCGCGAAACCGGTCGCGAAGGGGGAGTGAGTGTGGACCACGCTCTGAAACTCGGGACGGAGCCTGTAGACGATGCCGTGCATCTGGATGATCTCGGCGCCTACGGGCATGACCGTGCCTTCGATCAGACTGCCGTCCAACCGGAAGAGCGCTATGTTCTCCGGCTGCATGTCGGCCAGGGACCCTCCGGCAGTCAGCAGGAAGGCGTCCTGGTCCGGGAGCTTGAGGCTAACGTTGCCGTGCAGGCTCTTGGTCATGATCCCGCTCTGCACGATCTGCTTGCTGGCTTCTATGACCTCTTTCTTGTAGTTGGCCATATTGGCTGTGGTCACGCGTGCCTCCTCGCAATAAGCGGAGCTGAGTCCTTGGGGACTGCCAGGCGATGGCAGTATGCTGAGCGGCCCTTCAGGGGGTCAAGGTATGGAAATGTTATGCGGGAGGCTCGAATTGTACTCCCGGACATTGCGAAAGTCATGCAATGAACTTCGTGCGTTCTCCAGCGCGTGAAGCGGGTACCCTAGAAGCACCGCGAATCTATGGCAGCAACCTGGGCAGCTCTGACCATCGCAGCAATCGCAGCCGGCCTGATAGTCGGCGTCGCGCTGCTGCTCGGCACCTGCGGCTCCTCGACGGCGATTGACCGGGAACCGCTGACGATCATCGCCGCGAACGGCACGACGGCTCACCTCGAGGTCGAGATCGCCGACACGGCGGTGGAGCGCGAGACAGGCCTGATGGGCCGCACAGAGCTGGCCCCGGATACGGGCATGTTTTTCGTCTTCGAGCCGCCGGCGCGGGGATTCTGGATGAAGGACACGCGTATTTCGCTCACGGCCGCGTTCATCGATCGCTGCGGCGAGATCGTCGGCTTCGCGGACCTGGATCCGCTTTCGGAGGAGATCAAGAACGTCAGCCAGCCGTATAGCTACGGCCTGGAGGTCGACCGCGGTTGGTTCGCGCGCAACGGGATCGCTGTCGGCGACATCGTCAGACTGCCGGACAACATCAATCCCCAAGGCTGCTAGCGCGCGGAACAGCGCGGTGTTTGCCGGGCCGCGCGTCCGCCCCGAACGGGGCCTAGTGGCGGATCATCGGCAGGACAATCGCCAGCGCGAGCGCCGTGAGCAGGGCGAGCCAACCGAGACCGATGAGAGTGGCGGCAGTGACGCCAACCTGGTCCGAGAGGCCGTTGGCCGCCGCGACCTGCGTGGTGGTGAGAAGGCCTGAGAGCCCTGCAACTGCTGCGATGAGTCCTGTCTTCGCCATTTCGTGTCTCCTTACACTGCTGCTGGTTGAGTGGGTGGCTATTCGATGGCCGCTAGTTCTGTGTCTCCGGCCGGTTTTGTGCCTTCCGGCTCGTCTT
>DATDOP010000145.1:0-3032 GCA_035293185.1 Dehalococcoidia bacterium
CCAGAGCGATAAGCGCCAGGTGCAGTCAATGGTGCGCCTGCTCCTCGCCCTCGAAGCCCCGCCGGAGCCCGTCGACGCCGCCGACGCGCTCGCCGTGGCGATCTGCCACCTCAACTCGCGCACGGCCCGCGCGCTGGAGAAGGCGGCGCGCCGTTGATCGTCGAACCGTACAACCTGGAGTGGCCGCGCTGGTTCCTGCGGCTGCAGACCTTCGTCTACCGCAACCTCGTCGGCACCTACTACGCCGTCGAGCACGTTGGCGGCACCGCGGTCCCCGGCCTGTGGGCCAAACCGATCATCGACGTCGACGTCGTCCTGCGCGAAGGCAAATTCGCCAATGCGAAGGGCCGCCTGGTCGCCGCCGGCTACGAATACCAGGGCGATCAAGGTATCCCCGGCCGCGAGTCCTTCCGTCTCGCCGACGCCGGTCTCAAGGCGGCGCTGCCCGAGCACCACCTCTACGTCCTCGACGCGGACGCCGAGGAGCTCAGACGCCACCGCGCCTTCCGCGACTTCCTGCGCGCGCACCCCGACTGGGTAGAGCGCCTGAGCGCCCACAAACGCGAGGTTGCGGCCCGCGCCGGCGACGACCGGCAGGCCTACCAGGACGGCAAGGCACCAATGGTCGAAGAGATCCTCGCCCTCGCAATGAAGGAAGCGGCGCCGGCATGATGCCCGTATGCCCGTATGCCCGTATGCCCGTATACCCCCAAGCCCGTCTGCCCGTATGCCCGTCTGCCCGTGGGGAAGGGGTGGCGGCGTGATCTCGCACCTCCGTGGCCGTCTGGCCCGCAAGAACGAACTGGCGTCCTCCGTCGAGATCGACGTGGGCGGCGTCTGGTACGAGGTCGAGCTGCCGGCCTTCGTCTGGCGCGCCCTCGAGGAGCGTGACGTCGGTGAAGAGGTCGAGCTCGAGACCTTCTACTTCCTCACCCAGAACGCGCCGATCCCCCGCCTGATCGGCTTCCTGCGCGAAGTCGAGCGCGGCTTCTTCGAAAAGCTGGTCACCGTCCCCAACGTCGGCCCCACCACCGCCACCAAGGCGCTCGTCTTCAGCGTCTCCACCATCGCCCGCTGGATCGAAGACGGCGACACCGCGGCGCTCGGCCGCCTCCCCGCCATCGGCAAGCGCAGCGCCGAGACCATCGTCGCGCAGCTGCGCGGCAAGGTCACCGAAGAAGCGCTGCTCGCCGATGAAGGCTTCGACAAGCCGGAGCCGCGTCGCGAAAAAGGCCCCAGCGAAGTCTCCCGCGACGCCACCGATGCCCTCATAGCCCTCGGCTACAACCGCAGCGAAGCAGAACGCCTCGTAGCCCAGGTAGACGAGGAGTCGTCCCCAGAGACCGTAGAAGACGCAATACGTGCCGTGTTCAGGAAGCTGAACCCTACGTAGTGATGATGCGTCTCGTGTGACTACTACCCTGCAGGAGGAATCCTGCAGCTTCGTCACTCGTGGCGCAGCGGTCGCGTTTCCTGAGTCTCGATGTACCGTCGGACGGCTTCGGTCTGCCCTTCCGGAACAAGGCGCCAACCATAGCCCTTCTGCCAGAGAGAGCTCGCCGCCAAGTCGATGCGCAAGTCTGGAAAGAGCCGCAACACCTCCCGCGCACTCGCACCCTTGAGGTCGTGCATCACAACAGACAAGGACTGGTTCCCCTGGAGATCGAGCAGGAGGTGTACGTGATCCTCGACGGCTTCCAGCGCCCTGATCGACACGCCCTCACGCTCCGCAACTTGCCCAAATGACCTCAGGGCACACCCACGAATCTCCTCGACGAGGACCGGTTTACGCCCCTTCGTACTGAACCAGACGTGATAGGTCCTCGTCGTCGAAGCTGCGGGATTCATCCTGCAGGGTTGTCTAACACAGAGACGGTGCGATGTCTAACAGAAAAGGGGCGCCACGTCGTCGAAGCTGCAGGATTCATCCTGCAGGGTTGTTCACACCCTACCGCCTCAACCTCTGATGAGTGCGCCACGCCGCTCTAAATCGCCGGCTTGTTCCTGCGCGCCCACGCCACCGTCTCCCGGATCGACTCCCGCAGGATCTCGACAATCTGGTCGATCTGGTCCGGCGTCGTCACCAGCGGCGGCGCCAGCAGGTAGTTGTCCCCCAGGTTGCGGCTGATCAGGCCTTTGTCCCTGCAGGCGCCCACCAGTCGCGCCCCCACGTTGAGGTCGATGTGGAACGGCTTCATCTTCTCCTTGTCCTCGACGATCTGCACGCCGGCGATGAAGCCCAGGCCGCGCACGTCGCCCACGCCGTCCTCGTTGAGCAGCGTGCGCAACCCGGAGTGCAGGTGCTCCCCCAGCGACGCCGCGCTCTCGACCAGGTTCTCGTCGTCGAAGATCTGCAGGTTGCGCAGGCCCACCGCGCAGGCTGCCGGGTGCGCTGAGTTCGTGAAGCCGTGCATGAAGCGGTCGCCCTCGGACTGCAGGATCGACTCGTGGATCTCCTTCGAAACGATCGCGCCCGAAAGCGGGATGTATGCGCTCGTCACCGCCTTCGCAAACGTCACGATGTCCGGCTGCACGTTCCAGTGTCGCAGCGCGAACCAGCGTCCCGTGCGCCCGAAGCCGGTGATCACCTCGTCGGCGATCAGCAAGACGTTGTGCTTGTCGCAGATCTCGCGCAGCTTGGGGAAGTAGTCCGCGCCCGGCGGGATCACCCCGCCCGCGCCCTGCACCGGCTCCGCGATCACCGCCGCTACGGTGTCGGCGCCCTCGCGCAGGATCGTCTCCTCGATGCCCAGCGCGCACTCGGCGGTGCACGACGTGAACGGGTGGTTGTCGGAAGCGCGGATGAACGTCGGGTCCAGCGGCCCGAAGCCGCGCCAGAAGGCGGGCAGGCCGGTCGCCGCGGTCGTCGCCAGGGTGCCGCCGTGGTAAGCCTGGCGGCGCGTGATGATCTTCACCTTGTCCATGTTGCCCTTGAGGAACCAGTAGAACCGCGCCAGCTTGAACGCGACCTCGTTGGCCTCCGACCCTGAGTTGGCGAAGAACACGGCGTCCATGTTCGAGTAGCTCAGCTT
>DATDOP010000146.1:0-4770 GCA_035293185.1 Dehalococcoidia bacterium
CTACGTCGGCAACGGCGCCGACAACCGCTCGATCGCCGGCCTTGGCTTCCGCCCGGAGTGGGTCCTGACGATGGGCGACGGCGAGAACTCCTGGTTCCGGCCCGACGGCCTCGCCGGCGACGCGTCCTACGCCATCACCGCGAACAACAGCGCGGCCAACCGCATCCAGGCGCTGGAGACCGACGGCTTCCAGGTTGGCGCGAACAACGATGTCAACCGCAACGGCACCACTTTCCACTACATCGCCTTCAACACGACAGCCGCCGTCGTTCGCGTCGGCAGCTACACCGGCAACGCCGCCGACAACCGCAACGTCACCGGGCTGGGGCTCTCCCCCGATTTCGCCTGGGTGAAGCGAGGCGCCGGCAGCCCGGCGGTATTCAGGCCCGCCAGCCTCGCCGGCGACGCGTCAATGGAGTTCAACGCCGCGGCGGCGAACAACCAGATCCAGTCGCTCATCGCCGGCGGCTTCCAGGTCGGCACCGTCGATCTCGTCAACGCCAACGCCGAGACCTACTACTACCTGGCGATCGAAGACCCCGGCCCCTAAAGCGCGTTCGTCTTCTGCGAACGCCAGAAATCCCTGTCTGGCCTCGTCTCTGTTACAGAACGGTGATCGCAACGTGATCGCGCTGTGACAAAACCGGTCTCCCCGGAGACAGGCGTGTGATCGCCATTCCCAAGACTGCCTCCATGGATCCGGCCTTCTGACCGGAAGAGGCGCAGGGAGGCCAATAAGTTGACAACGCAAGAAAGCACGCAAGAGGGACTCATCGAAGGCTGCATCACGCTGGTGCACCATCTGGCGCGTCAGTACGCCATCCATAACTCCGCCGTTTCGCTGGAAGACCTGGTCAGCGAGGGTTACATCGGCCTCGTCCAGGCCGCCAAGAAGTTCGAACCCAGCCGCGGCGTCAAGTTCTCCACCTTTGCCACCACCCGCATCCGCGGCGCAATGATGGATTCGCTGCGCCGCGACCGGCCCCTCTCCCGCCCCATGGCCGAGAAGATCTCACGCCTGCAGACGACGCACGACGCGCTCTCTGAGAGGCTCGGCCGTCCGCCCACGGAGCCGGAGCTGGCGCGCAAGCTGAGCGTCTCGCCCGCCAAGCTGCGCGAGATTCGCCGCATGCGCGCCCTGCGGGTCACTTCGCTCGACGTCCAGGTCGATGAGCTGCATCAAGAGGTCCAGGACGACTCCGATTCGCCGGAACAGATCGCCGTCGCGGCCGTGCTCAAACGCGAGCTGCGCGGCCACGTAGCGCGCCTGATCCCCCGCGACCGCGAAATCATCGAGCGCGTCTACTGGCAACGTCAGAAGCATAGCCAGGTTGCCTCGGAGCTCGGCATCTCCGAGTCGCGGGTTTCCCAGCTGCAATCGCGCGCCCTTGCCCGGTTGCTCTCGATGATGGAGGACGACGACGCCCTCAACGCGGCCTAGCCCGATGCGGAGCCCGAAGCCGGAGCCGTTTCCCTCCGCTCCCGGCCCAGGGCTTCGCATCGTGGCGGACTCCCCGCAGAGGTCCGCGCGCCGCGCTTTGACCCTATTTAGCGCTGATAAACGTGAAGATTCGTCCACATCTCAGCGCAAGCACGCTTACCCGGCTCCTCGCTTCCGACAATACGTCAGCGAGGAGACCGCTACGAGCCTTCACTTGAGCCCTGTTTCGTGAGACGAGAATGACCATCGCAACCAGCCCGCAAAGCACCTACCGCGTGCTCCCAGCCCCGGCGCCGGGTTCCCTGGAAGGCGTAGAGGCCCAACAACGACCGCGGCCTGGCTTCGAACCCCGCCAGACTGGCTCTCGAGACCGCCCGCGGATCCTCGTCGTCGACGACGACCCAACGATCCGCTTGATCGTTAGCCGTACCCTCGAGCTCAACGGCTTCGAGGCCGTCCTGTGCAGCGACGGCGCCGAGGCGCTTCAGGCCTTTGCGGCGTCCGATCCCGCCCTAGTCATCCTCGACGTCCGGATGCCGCGTGTCGACGGCCTCACCGTCTGCCGCGAGTTGCGCTCTGGCTCAGACGTCCCAATCCTCATGCTCACCGGCATGGACGACCAGGCCGCCGCCGCGTCTGCTCTCGACATGGGCGCCGACGACTACGTGCGCAAGCCCTTCGGCGTCACCGAGCTGGTAGCCCGCATCCGGGCCCTCCTGCGGCGCTCCACTGCCGAGCTGATGCCCAACGTCGGCGTGCTCAGCACCGGCGACGTCAGCGTGGATATACACAAGCGCCAGGTCACCTACAAGGGAAACGAAGTCACCCTGACCCGCACCGAGTTCAGCCTCCTGGTCTATCTGCTCAGCAACCAGAGCAACGTCCTCACCCACGACCAGATTCTCGAGAAGGTCTGGGGCACCGATTACGTCGGCTCGCATCACGTGCTCCGCGTCTGCATCAACCGCCTGCGCAACAAGTTCGCCGACGCCAACGCCCTCTCGCTGGAAGCCTTGAGCGGCGTCGGCTATCGGCTACGCAAGGCTGCCTAAGGCGTCGTCCGGCCGGCGGCCACCTCTTCCTCCGGGCGCCGGCTCTGGAACTGCGCGAGCAGCAACAAGTCATAGATGATCTTTAGCGAGCCGCACAGGATCAGCGGCCAGCCAAACGTCGTCTTGCTCAGCAGCAGCCCCGTCAACGCTGGCGACAGCGCCGACGCGAGCGCCCGCGGAACGTTCGTCACGCTGGCGGCGGCGGCGCGCTCCTCCGGCGGTACAACCGACATGACGTAAGACTGGCGGGCCGGCACGTCCATCTGCGACATCGACGTGCGCAACAGCAGAAACGCCACCGCCAGCTCTGCGTTCGGCATCAGCGCCGCCAGGATCAGAAAGGCGTTCGAGGGCAGGTGGGTGTAGACCATCGTCCGGATCAGCCCGATGCGCGCAGAGAGCCAGGCAGACGCCAGCTGCGAGCAGGCCGATAGCAGTCCCGCCACGAAGAAGATCGTGCCCGCCGTCTCCACCGAAAGGTCAAAGCGCTTGAACAGCCACAGCACCAGCAGGGACTGCACCACGAAGCCGCCGGCAAACGAATCGATGCTGAACAACGCCGTCAGCCGCAGCACTACAGCCCGCGACTTCGCCAGGGGCGCCGTCTTCAGACGCGGCAGCGGCGCCGGCTGAGGCAGGCCCCGGTAAATCACGGCCACCATGACAGCCACCAGCGCGTAGACCACAAAGCCGCTGCGCTCCGCGTCCACCAGGTCCCAGCCCTGAGACTTCGCGAGGGCCACCGGAGCGCCGGCGCATAGCGCGCCCAGCGCGCCGCAGAAGATGCCGGCAAGGTTGTATCGGGCAAACAACGCCGTGCGCGTCTGGCCGGTCGCCGCACCGCTGAGCACCGCCTGCTCCGTCGGCAGGAAGAGGCTGACGTCGCCGTTTGACGGGTTCAGCGTGCCCGCGATTGCGATCAGAACCAGCGGCCAGTATTCGGTGACGCCTGCGAAGCCGATGCCCGTCGCGAGCATCAATCCGGAGGTAAATAGCAATACGGACCGTGCATTCAGAGACTGTCCCAGAATGCCTACCGACAGCGTCAGCGCCGCCGACCCGACCAGCGTGCCCGTAATCAGGACGCCTACCTGTCCTGCCGAAAAGCCGAGGTCCGTCAAATATGCCGCCAGCAGCACGCTTACCATGCCGTCCGCGAAGCCGCGCAGGCCGCGCGCCAGCACAAGGCGCCCCGCCTCGTCGCCAACGTCTCGAGGCAGGAGCCGGCGCGGCACCGCCAGCTGCATGGGAGGCGGTTACCGGCTCGCCGCGGGCTGCTTCGTCTCTTCCAGGCGCGGCAGCAGCAGCTCCGCGATCGCGTCCTGCGACTCAGGGCTCGGGATCATCGCGCGAATGTAGTTCACGCCCCAGCTCTCGACCTCGGCGATGCGCGCCAGACACTCTTCCGGGGTGCCAACGACCTCGCGTGCCAGGAAGTCTTCGAACGTCGGCGGCACGAACTGCGGTGTCACGGCCTTCGCGGCCTCGTACTCCGCCTGCGCCACCTTCAGCGCCTCGTCCCGCGTCCGCCGCACCACGATGCGCCCGCCCTTTACCACGTCCATCGGGCGGTCTTTCGGCCAGTCAGGGTGCGAGAGCACTTCCGCCAGCTTGTCGCGGCTGCCGCCGGCGCTCAGCGCCATCCAGCCGTCGCACAGCTGCATCGCCGTCTGCATCGTCGCCGGCGACTCGCCACCGATCCAGATCGGCGGGTGCGGCTTCTGCGTTGGCTCCGGGTTGAACGGCAGGTCGCGCACCTGGATGAACTTGCCCTCGAAGTTCGTCTTCTCCGGCGCCGGGCGGGCGCACAGTTGCTTGAACAGCGCGATGAATTCCCGCGCGTACTCTGCCCGCTCGTCGTGGTCGTCGATTAGCGGCAGGTTGTACGCCGACCACTCCTCTTTGTTCCAGCCGGAGCCCAGGCTGCAGATCAAGCGACCGTGGCTGATCACATCCAGCGTGCTCAGCATTTTCGCGAACAGCAGCGGCGGTCGCAGCGTCGAGTTCAGGCTCGCCCAGGCGAGGCGCGTCCGCTGGGTCACCGCCGCGATCGCCGTCATCAGCACGAACAGGTCCAGCGGCCCGTCCGCCTTGTGGGCGCCGCTGGTCGCCATGATGTGGTCCGACAGCCAAACGGAATCGAAGCCCTGCTCGTCCGCCCGCCGCGCCTCCTCGATCACCGCATCGACGCCGCGGTCGGGGTGAAGCTGCATCCCAATCTTCAAGTCAGCCTCCAACTAGTCATTAACGCGGCGTCAGTATAGCGCCCGCCCCATC
>DATDOP010000147.1:0-2477 GCA_035293185.1 Dehalococcoidia bacterium
CTCCACGTTGATGTAGTCAGCCCAGGTCCTGGCCATCGCCTGGCCGGACTCATAGCTAAGCTCATGGACGCCCGTGGAATACAGCGGCTGGCCCTGTTCCAGCAGCTCGATTGCCCGGTTGATCCGTCCCGGCATCGTCCCTCCTTGGCCCGCTAGCCGCGCCTTGCCAGCGCCTTCACGTACACCGAGTCGCGGCCGTAAAGGGACCCACGCTCCTCCGCCAGCGAAACGACGTCAAAGCCCTGGCTGAGACACTCCGCCGCGTACTCCACGCTGAAGAAGTGCCGCACATGGTCCGCCTCGAACACATGTCGCTCTATCTCCACGCCTCGCCCGTAGCGGCCATCCGCAGTCGACCGGCACATGAAGGCGAGCAATCCACCCGGCTTCAGCAAGCGCCCGATCTCCCGAAACAGCGCCTTCGTCGCGGCGTCTTTGAAGTAGTGCAGAGAAAGGCGCGCGTACACCAAATCGAAGGACGCATCTTCCTCCGGCTCGAACGGCGCCGCGATGTTACGCACCTCGAACCAGAGGTTGGGAATCGCTTCCGCGACGGCCCTTGCCCGCTCAATCGCTGCCTGCGAGTGATCCACCGCGGTCACGTTATGGCCTAGCCCGGCCAGATAACGGGCGTCTTCCCCTGTACCGCAGCCCAATTCCAGGATGCGGCAGGCCGGCTGGAGCAGGGCGGCAACCTCGATGGCGAATTCGTTCGGGCCGCGATCGCCGTCGCGCTCCGTCCGATCCCCGTAGATCGATTCCCAAAGCGCCCGTTGGTCACGCATGCCGGGCCGCCCGGCCTACTTTCCGTCGGCGATCAGGCTCAGGAACTCGCTGCGGGTCCTCGCGTCGGTGCGGAAGCGGCCGAGCATGCAGCTGGTGACCGCGCTCGAATGCTGCTTCTCCACGCCGCGCATCATCATGCACAGGTGCTGCGCCTCGATCACGACTCCGACGCCCCTCGGCTGCAAGATCTCATCGATCGCTGTCGCGATCTGCGTCGTCAGGCGCTCCTGCACCTGCAAACGCCGCGCGTACACCTCCGCCAGCCGCGCCAGCTTGCTCAGCCCCACGATCTTCCCAGACGGCAGGTAAGCGATGTGGCAACGCCCGAAGAACGGCAGCATGTGGTGCTCGCACAGGCTGTAGACCTCGCAGTGCACCGTGACCATTTCGTCGTATTCGGCCTCGAACAGCGCCTCGCCGACGACCGCGCGCGGGTCCATGCGATACCCGGACGTCAGAAACGCCAGGCTCCGCGAAACCCGCCTCGGCGTGGCCCGCAGGCCGTCGCGCTCCGGGTCCTCGCCCAGCGCCTGAAGCATGGAGCGCACCATCGTCTCCAGCTCCGGCGAGCCGCCGTCAAAGCCGTCCATATCGTTGCTCATTCTTCGCCTATGCTTCGCCCACTTCGGCCCCGCTTCGATTGTAAACCCATCTGATCCCCTCTCCCTCGGGAGGGTGCGGGTGCGGGGACCGTAGTTCAGCGCACGCGGCAAGCTCGGCAGATGCCGCAGGTTTCAACCTGCGGTGTCCGTGTTCCCGCTGAGAACTGTCTGCTGATAGCTGACGACTCCCCTACCACCTCTCGTGGTGCACCAGCTCCTCCAGCGGCAGACGCGGCCGGCTCTCGCCCTGGGCAGCGCCCGCCGCCGGGTAGCCGAACGAGATGCCGATCGACGCGACGTGCGTGTCCGGCAGCCCCAGCGCCGCGCTCGCGATCGCCTCCTCGCGCAGGCCGATCGGGCAGCTGTGGACGCCCTCCGCCCAGGCAGCGACCATCATGTTCTGCGCCGCCCGCCCCACGTCGAAGTCGCGCCGCCCCTTCTCCAGCACCACCACGATCGCCAGCGGTGCCTTGACCAGCGGCGCCGTCCCCGGCCCCGCCGGCGCCAGCTTCTCCTTCGCTGCCTGGTCGCGCATCACGATGAACCGGAACGGCTGGCTGTTGCTGGAGCTGCCGGCCATCCGCCCCGCCTGCAGGATGCGCTGCAGCACTTCCTCCGGGATCGGTTTCGAGTCGTACTCACGGCGGTCGCGCTTGCCAATAATCGCCTGGTAGGCGTCCATGGTCGCTCCTTCTCTGAACGCGGGGACAGCCTATACTCTAACCAATCCCGCGCACGCACCGATTTCGCATCCCCGGATCGTTCGGATCAGCATGGAGGTCACTCATGGGTGTCCCACTCTCAGACGGCGCCAGGCGCATCCTCGACGGCAAGAACTTCGCGCACGTCGCCACGATCATGAAGGACGGCTCGCCGCAGGTATCCCCGGTCTGGGTCTACCGCCACGGCGACAACGTCATGATCAGCACCGGCGTCGCCCGCCAGAAGACGCGCAACCTCAAGCGCGACCCGCGCGTCGCCCTCTCGATCGCCGACGTCGACAACCCCTTCCCGCCGCTGCAGATCCGCGGCCGCGTCGTCGAGATCATCACCGGCGAGCCCGCCGTCGAAGGCTTCGTCGAGGTCACG
>DATDOP010000148.1:0-6449 GCA_035293185.1 Dehalococcoidia bacterium
CGCGGCGTTGGGCCAACAACGGCTTGTCCGGCGTCAGCTGTCCCTCCAGCGCCTGGATCAGCTCCGGGCGGTAGAGGTAGAACACGTCGTCCGTGGCCTCGAGCATGCCTTGCGCCAGCAGGTGCCGGCCGATGGCCAGCCAGCGTGCGCGCGAGGCGGCAGTGAGGCACTGGTCCGTGTAGTAGTTGTGGTCCTCGAGGTTCGGCAGGTGCTCCTGGGCGATCGGCAGCAGGTGCAGCAGGTCGGCGGCCTCGGCGTCGTCGGCCGTCGCCTCGCGCAGCTCGGCTTCCAGGCGCTCGCGGCGCTGCTTCTGCTGTGCGTGCATGTCGAGCGGGCCGCGGCCGTCCTCGACGCGGGCGTAGGCGCGCGCCATTGCGATCGGCATCGACGGGTCCTCGCGCCAGTTGGGGCGGTCCTCGACGAAACCCTCGGCGCTGCTGCCGAACGCCTGCTGCAGCTTCGTCAGGTACTCGGAGAAGACCTGCCCGCCGGGCGTGTTCGGCACGTCCTCACCGCGATCGAGCGCCGCTGCGACGTCCGGGCGGGCGCGCAGGATCCGGCTCAGATCCCAGAGCATCGCGGCGCGATTCAGCGAAGCGTTGGTCACGCCCTGCAGCAGCGCCAGCGCGTCGTCGCGGCGCCCTTCCCCGAAGCGTTCGACGTACGCCTGCTGGAACCGGCCGGACACGACGTGGGCGGGAAAGACCGCGGAGCGGTGCACGGCGCCGAACACGCGCCAGTAGTCGCTGCGCTGCTCATCCAGCGTCGCTTCCCAGGTGCCGGGCGCGACGGTGGCAGGATCGAAGTTGGCCAGTGCGGCGATGACCTTGTCGACCTCCGGCTGCCACTCCTGGCGCCAGCGCCGCATCTCCTCCAGCGAGGCGGGCAGCGGCTGGCCGCGCATGGCGCCGTCCGGGCTGGGGATCATGTCCTCGCGCATGTAGGTGAGGCCGTGGAGGTGCAGGCTGCGCGGCGGGAACTCGTCACCGGGCACGCGTCCTGCGGCGAAGTGGTTGCCGATCAGCGGCGAGGCGGAGACCGGCATGTGTTCGTCGAAGAGGACCCAGGTGTAGTCAGCCAGCCTGGGCTCTGGCAGCTCGAAAGTGATCTCGGTGGACATAGGCCTCGCTTGTTTACAACCCGTTAACAATGGAGGCCAGTATAACGGGAGGCGCGCTTAGGGGCAGCCGGGTTCAGGCCAGCTTGTTGACCGTGGGGTTGACCTGCTCGGCCAGGAGCCGGCTCTGCTCCATCATCTCTTCGTCTGACGAGGCGATGGGGCGCGCGACGAACTTGGAGACACCCTGGGCGCGAAACTCGCGGACGAGCTCGATGATCGAGTCCGCGTCGCCGACGGCCATGAACGAGCGCGGGTCGGCGTCTGCGCCGAAGCGGGCGCGGAAGGTCTGCACGCTACGCTGGACTACCGGCTCCTCCCAGCTGCCGAAGCGGAACGTGAAGCCGCAGCCGTAGTGGTCATCGTCAATCGGACGGCCCAGGTCTGTCGACTTCGCCTTGATCGCTTCGATGACACGGCCGACCGCCTCCGGGCTCTGCGCGGCACCGGCCAGCCAGCCGTTGCCATAGCGCGCCGTGCGGTCGATTGCCGCCTCTGAACTGCCGCCGATCCACAGCGGCAGCGGCTGCTGCTTCGGCTTCGGAGCGATGGTCACGTTCTCGTAGTGGTAGTACTTGCCTTCGAACGTGACGTCGTCTTCCGTCCAGAGACGGTTGAGCAGCGCCAGCATCTCGTTGCTGCGGGCGCCGCGTCCGCGCGTATCAAGGCCGAGGGCCTTCCACTCCGGCGCCACGTCGTTGCCGACACCGAACATCGGCAGCAGACGCCCGTCGCTGAGGTAGTCGATGGTGGCGCACTCCTTGGCCAGCACCATGGGGTCGCGCAGCGGCAGGACAGTGGCGTTCATGCCGAACTTGACGTGCTGCGTGCGCCCGGCGATCGCGGCGAGCGCCGTCAGCGGCTCGAGAAACGACTGCGCCGAGACGAGGCGTTCGCTGAGCCAGAGTGAATCGACGCGCCAGTCCTCGCAGGCGTCGACCCAGCGCCAGAAGGCAGCGGGCGAGGAGAACGGGAAGGCAGCAAAACCGAGGCCGATACGGACGCTCACGTTCGTAGCTTAGCAAACGTAGGGGTTCTCCCGATGGCGGACACCATGGGTGCAAGCCTACTTTTCTTCGTGGAACCATGGACCTCCAAACCGGCCAGTCACCCAAGCAACGGCCCCGCGGCAGGCGCGAGAGCTTCCGGCGCGAGATCGCGCTGGCGGCGGTCGTGGTCGCTGTGTATGCGGTCGTGCTCGGCGGCTCGCTGGTTTCTCTGCTGGGCGTGAATGGCGCTCCCGATCTGCTGAGGCTGGCGTCGGACGACGAGCCCGTCGCCGAGGTCCTGGGCGAGCAGTCAGCCGAACAGCCGGCCGCGCAGGGGCAGCAGCCTGCTGCATCAGAGGCCACGCCGGTGCCCGCGGAAGCGGCGGTGCCGGAACGGAGAATCGTCCGCGTGCCGGACCCCGGCCCCACGCCCGAACCCGTGACGGCGAACACGCAACCGCCCGCCAGCGTCTCCGGCACGCACCTGGTGCGTAGCGGCGACACGCTGAGCGGCTTGAGTGTGATCTATGACGTCGACATTGGCGCGATCAAGCTGATCAACGGCCTCGACTCCGACGTGATCTACACCGGACAAACGCTGCTGGTGCCGCGGCCCGACGAGGCGTCGGAGATCGGCGTACCGCGCCTCGGTGAAGGGGGCATGCCGGGCGACTGATATACTGCAGTAGCTACGCACGGGGTGGTCGCCCGGAGAAACGGGCGGCCTGAGATGAAACCCGTCGAACCTGATCCGGGTAATGCCGGCGGAGGAAGAGCGCGTGGTACTGCAGCGACGACCCTGCATCTGCCATTCCTGCCCGCCTGCTGCCCCCGATGAGGGATGCGCAGCGGGGGGCTAATGACTGGTTTTTCCCACACAAGACGAAATCGGATGCTGTTCGGCGGGCTGGCGCTCGTGGTGCTGCTCTTCGCCTTCGGCTGCGGCGGCGATGACGACACGGGCAACGGCGACCGCTTCGAAATCACGGTCCAGCTGGACTGGACACCGAACACGAACCACATCGGCGTCTACGTGGCGCTGGCCAAAGGCTGGTACGACGAGGCGGGAATCGACGTCGAGATCCTGCCCTACACGGACGCCAACCCGGATACGATTGTCAGCAACGGCAACGCCGACTTGGGCTTCAGCTTCCCGGCGAACCTGATCTTCTCGCGCGCACAGGACCTGTACCTGTACAGCGTCGCGGCCGTGCTGCAGCGCAACCCCACGGAGCTTGCCGTCCTCGATTCCAGCAGCATCAGGCGTCCACGCGACTTCGACGGCCGCACTTACGCCGGCTTCGGGCTACCCTATGAGGAGCCACAGATCAAGACCGTGGTGCAGGCAGACGGCGGCAAAGGCAACTTCGACACCGCGACGCTCTCGACGGCTGCCTACGAGGCGCTGTACGAGAAACGCGCCGACTTCACCGAGATCTTCACCACGTGGGAAGGCATCGAGGCGGAGCTGCGGGGGATCAAGCTCCGCACCTTCCGCTACTCCGACTTCGGCGTGCCGGACTTCCCGGGCGTGGTGCTGATCGCAAACTGGGAATCGCTGCGGGGCGAGAAGGCAGACCAGGTTTCGAAGTTCCTGCAGGTCACGCGCCGTGGCTACGAATACGCGGCGCAGAACCCAGACGCCGCCGCGCAGGAGTTCATCGATTACCTGCCTGACGGCACCTTCCCTGAGCCAAACCTCGTGATCCAGTCGACGCGCAAGCTCGCCTCCTACTTCGTGGAGCCGGGGGAGCGCTGGGGCCAGCAGGACCCGGCGCAGTACAAGGCCTACGTCGGCTGGATGCTCGCCCAGGGCCTCGTGCGCGATTTCCGCAACAACCCGATCAAGACCGAAGCCGACATACCGGGCGGGGCCCTGTTCCGCAACGAACTGCTCGATTGTGAGCCGCCGGATTGCGTGCGCCTCTCCTCCGAGTAGCGGGTGTTAGCAAGACCTTCGAGGGCCGGCGTCCGCTAGAGACCTTGCGCGACGTCTCCCTGGACGTCGAGACCGGTGACTTCGTCTCGATTGTCGGGCCGTCCGGCTGCGGCAAGAGCACGCTGTTCAACCTGATCGCCGGAGTCCTGGCACAGAGCGAAGGCGAGATCGCCCTTCGCGGTGAGACAGACGCCGACACGCGCCGCCTGAGCTGCGGCTACATGTTCCAGCAGGACCTGCTCTTCCCCTGGCGCAACGTCCTGGATAACGCCGCGCTGGGGCTGGAAGTCTCCGGCGTCTGCAGCCGCGCCGAAGCGCGGGAGCGGGCGCGGGCGTTGCTGCCACGCTTCGGGCTGGACGGCTTCGAGTCGTCGCATCCGGCCGAGCTGTCGGGAGGCATGCGGCAACGCGTTGCCTTGTTACGCACGTTGCTGCTACAACGACCCCTGCTTCTACTGGACGAGCCGTTTGCGTCGCTGGACGCGCTGACGCGGCGCGAACTGCAGGACTGGCTACGCGACACGTGGAAGTCCGGCAGCGAGGCGGCACTGCTGGTTACGCATGACGTGCGCGAGGCCGTCTACCTCTCAAACCGGGTCTACGTCATGAGCCCGCGACCCGGCGCCATCGTGGCCGAGATCACGGTGCGGCAGGAGGACGGCGCGCCGCTGGACGCGATCGAGCTGGCACGCTGCGAGGAGCAGGTCATGGCGTCGCTGCACTTGCAGGCGGTGACGCAGTGACGGAGACCCACGAGACCGTGCGAAACGAGGCACCGGAAGCTCGTGTCCTTCGACAGGCTCAGGAGGAGCGAGGTCCAAGGCGGAACGTCGTGGAGGGTGCGGCTTCATTCCTGGCCAACGCTTTGCCGCCGCTCGCGGTCTTGATCGCGCTGTTCGCCGCCTGGGAGATCTACGTCTCGGCCTCCGGCGTGAACGTCGTGACGTTGCCGGCGCCCTCGCGCATACTCGACGCCGGCTACGCGAACCGATCGCTGCTCTGGGACCACTCGCTGGTGACGCTGAAGGAGACGGTGCTGGGCCTAATCGTCAGCATCACCTTTGGCGTGGCGCTGGCGCTGCTCATCGACGCCTCGGGCGTGGCGCGGAGGGCGGTATACCCGCTGCTCGTGGGCTCGCAGACGGTGCCGGTGGTGGTGATCGCGCCGCTGATGATCCTCTGGTTCGGCTTCGAGCTGACGCCGAAGATTATCGTCGTCACGCTGTACACCTTCTTCCCGATCACCGTGGCCTTCGCTTCAGGCCTGGCAGCTACGAGCCCCGAAGCGCTGGTGCTGATGCGGACGCTGGGTGCGGGACGGCTGAAGACGCTGCTGCTCCTGAAGGTGCCCCAGGCGCTGCCCTACCTGTTCACGGGGCTGCGCATCGCGGTGACCTACGCGATGGTCGGGGCGGTGTTCGCGGAGTGGAGTGGCGCGCGCGAAGGGTTGGGTATCTACGTGCTGCTGATGAAGAACTCGTTCCGCACGGACATGGTGTTCGCGGCGGTGTTCCTGATCGCGCTGCTCTCGCTGGCGTTGTTCGTGCTGGTGGGGGCCATTGAAAAGATGGTCGTGCGCTGGCGCTAGCGCACGACCATCACAAAGCGTCGATGGTTGATTATCGATTCTCAACGCAATGCGGGTGTGAGGGGTTGAACTGGAGTTGTATACTTATCGCGCCTTCCACTGACCAGTAGCGGTGGATGGCGCTCCCCGGACGGGGCCACCACCAGGTGGCTCCGTCTTAATATACGCAGCGCACCCCGCCACGGATTTACCCAGTTTTGAAAAAGTTGCCGGATTCTGCCGGCTTCGGTTTAAGATCGGTCTGCCCTGCCACGACTAGCCAAGGAGAACTCGATGCCACGCCTACCAGAGGTTCTGGACCGCAACGCCCTGCCCGAAGACAAGCGCGAGATTCACGACTACCTGGCCAAGACTCGCGGCGCCGTGCGCCTGCCGTTCTCGGCCTTCCTCAACAACCCGGAGCTGACGTACCGCATCGCCCACGTCGGCAGCTACATCCGCTTCGACGGCACGCTGCCCGACAAGACGAGAGAGCTGGCGATCATGGCCACGGCTCGCGAGGTGGACGCGCGCTTCGAGTGGGCGGGCCACGCCCGGCTGGCGAAGGACCTGGGCATCAGCGACGCCACGATCGACGCGATCGCCAACCGCAAGGCTCCGGCCGGCCTCAGCGAGGATGAGGCGCTGCCCGTCCGCGTCGCCCAGGGCCTGCTGCGCGACCACAAGCTCAGCGACGACCTCTTCGCCGCCGCGCACAAGCAGTTCGGCGACGCCGGTGTGGTCGAGCTCCTCGGCACGGTCGGTTACTACTCACTGATGGGCTGCGTCCTCAACGGGCTGCAGATCGAGCCGCCGGCCGACGCCCCGCAGCTGCCG
>DATDOP010000149.1:0-8229 GCA_035293185.1 Dehalococcoidia bacterium
TGAAGGTCTGGCAGCGCAACCGTGACGTGTTCTTGCACATGTGGCGTGCGGAGACGTTGTGGCCGGTGTTCGAGCCGGTGGTGGTCCTGCTGGGGATCGGTTTGGGGCTCGGCCGGTTCGTGGAGCTGGATAGCGGCGAGAAGTACATCGTGTTCATTACGCCGGGGATTATGTCGGCGTTTGCGATGTGGGCGGCGATCGCGGAGGGCGGCTGGGCATCGTACAACCGCATGTCGTGGCAGAAGACGTACGACGCGATGATCGCAACGCCGGTGAGCATCGACGACGTGATCACAGGAGAGATCATCTGGGCGGCGAGCCGTGGCGTGATGAACACCTTCTACACGATGGCCGTGGCCCTGCTGCTGACGCCGTTCTGGGACCTGGTGCAGTCGCCGTTGGTGGTGATGGTGTTGCCGACGGCGTTCCTGGCGGGCCTGATGTTCGGGGCGATGGCGCTGCTGGCGACTTCGTTCGTGACCAGCGTGAGCCAGCTGAACTACTTCGTCAGCCTGATGATCATCCCGATGTTCTGGGTGGGCGGCGTGTTCTTCCCGCCGGAGGAGCTTTCGAGCGAGATGCAGACGTTCGCGTGGTTCCTGCCATTGAGCCACGTGGTCAACCTGCAGCGCGGCTGGGTCACGGGCGACCTGGAGGCTTCGATGCTGGTGGACGTGGCGTGGATCGCGGTGGTGACGGCGGTGCTGTACCGGTCGGTGTTGTGGTCGATGCGGCGGCGTTTGATCAAGTAATCAGGGTTGTCCCCAATAGGACGGGCGAAGGGCACCTACTAGCATCGCGTTGACAGGCGTTGCGGGCCGCGTGTTAGGTTGATGGCCCCCGCCGCCTGACCGCCATGAACATCGATCCGTTTCCCGAGTACATGACAATCGAGCAGGCGGCCGCGTACCTGTCGGTGAAGCCGGCGCAGGTGCGCAAGCTGCTGCGCGAGTTCGGGCTGAGCGAGTTCACGCGGGCGCAGATCGGTAAAGAGGTGCGTCTGAAGAAGGAGCACCTGGAGCTGCTGATGGCGGGGAGCCCGGCCAAGACGGCGGCCAAGCGCCGCAGCCGGGCGGCGGGGTAAGCCCCTCCCTCAATCCCTCCCCGCGAGCGGAGAGGGAAGCTCAGCGGTCGTGATGCACTGCGACGCTGCGAGGCGCCCCCTAACCCTCTCCCTCGAGGGAGAGGGGATTGCGTAAGCCGCATCACTGAGAGTTCTCGAGCTGACGGAGTGTGGGCCCTTCGACAGGCTGAGGATGCGTTCCTGGCGCCGCCGTGAGTGGCCACCGCTTTGTCAAGCTAATCCCAGGGATCTGCGCGTTTGCTCAGCGTCTTCGACGATTGACCAGCGGCTGATCAGGCCGTCGTGTACTTCCGCGGTCCAGATGACGGGGATGCGAGCCTCTTCTGCGTCGGGCAGGTTGAGGTGGGAGCCTGTGGTGTGGCCGAGGACGGCGACGGTCTCCGTGGTCTGCGCGATTCGCTCGGGATAGACAACGTAGTCGGGGAACATCTCGAAGTAGGTGCGCCAGGCGGGCCGCAGGGCGGCTTTGCCGGCGACCGGCGGTTCAGTGAGCACGTGCAGGACGTGGTCTTCGGTCATGAGGTCGAGCAGGCCTTCGAGGTCTGCGTGGTTGATGCGGTCGATGAAGGCGAGGACGGCGGCTGGGGTGGCAGTGGACGGCGCATGGCGTTGTTATATCACTGGTAGCCGGATGCAGACGCGCGCCGAATCAGGGAGAATGGCATCGAGTTTTGGAACAACTGCGAGGCGATTGATGCTCACTAATGAAGACAACGAGACGGGCATTGAAGATGGGGGACACCCCCAATCCCCCGCTAAAGGGCCATTCGTACCCGGATATGGGCACGAGTCACGGGGAGGACGCCGATGCTGACACCTCAAGACAACGAGACGCTGACGCGGGTGGGGCCGGGGACGCTGATGGGTAACCTGCTGCGCCGCTACTGGCAGCCTGCACTGCTGTCCAGCGAGGTGCCGGAGCCGGACAGCCCGCCGATCCGCGTACGGCTGCTGGGCGAGGACTTGATCGCGTTCCGGGACACGAAGGGCGAGGTGGGGCTGGTGGCCAACGCCTGTCCGCATCGCGGCGCTTCGTTGTTCTTTGGGCGCAACGAGGAGGCGGGGCTGCGCTGCGTCTACCACGGCTGGAAGTTCGACGTGACGGGTACGTGCGTCGACATGCCCTCTGAGCCTGCGGAATCGAATTTCAAGAACAAGGTGCGGGCCGGCGCTTACCCGACGCACGAGTCGGGCGGCGTGATCTGGACGTACATGGGGCCGGCGGAGAAGATGCAGGCCTTCCGGCCGATCGTCTCCGAAGACTTGCCGCGCGAGCAGTGGAAGGCGATGAAGGTCAAAGGGCTATGCAACTGGGTGCAGGGCCTGGAGGGCAACGTCGACGCGGCGCACACGTCGTGGCTGCACCGCCGTCTCGAGTTCGCAACCTTCCAGCCGGACGAGACCGACAAGCCGGGCTACCCGTCGCTGAACATGACGTTCCTGATCTGGGCGTTCGATGGCGGCCCGGTGCTGGAGACGCACGACACGTGGTACGGCTTCCGCTACGCGGGGCTGCGCAACACGCCGGGCGGCCACACGCACGCGCGGGTCACCGACTTCATCATGCCGTCGCTGACTTATATCCCGATCGCGCCGGTGGGTGGCAACGACTGCATCGTCATGGTGCCGATCGATGACAACACGCATTGGCGCTACCACATCTCGACGAAGCCGGCGGTGCGGATGACGGACGGGACGCTGCAGGTGATCCCCGGCAACCGTCCCGGCGGGATCATGGACCGTACCTGGACGCCGGAGAACGACTACAACATCGATCGGGCGGACCAGAGGGTGAACAACTACACCGGCATCTCCGGAGGGGCGATACCGCAGGACCAGGCGGTGACGGAGAGCATGGGGACGATTTACGACCGCACGGCGGAGCACCTGGGGACCAGCGACCGGGCGATCATCCGGATGCGGCGCATGCTGATCGAGGCGGCGCGCAAGCTGGCGCAGGGCATCGACCCGCCGGCGGTGGACCCGTCTTTGAACTACAACGAGTTTCGGTCGGCGGAGAAGATCCTGGCGTTGGGAGAGGACTGGCGAAAGCTGGGGACGCTGGAGGACCCGGTGGTGGAGCAACTGCAGCCGTTGCTGGCGGGCCAGCGGCCGTTCAGGTAGGAGACGAGCAACAGGCAACAGGCAACAAGCAACAAGGGGTGGCCGGATTCCTGTTGCTTGTTGCCTGTTGCTGATCTACGCCTTGCTGGGTTGTTTGGTGCGAGACGGGGCTTTGGCGCCTTCGAGGCGCAGGCCGCCGAGGATCTGGGTGCGGGAGCCGTCTGAGCAGGTGAGCAGGCGGCCTTCCGGGTTGTAGAGGCGGTAGAGGACGTCGCCGGAGGGGTCCGGGGGGATGTGGAGGAGGAGTTCCTGGGAGGAACTGCTGAGGCTCAGGCCTTCGGGGTAGGAATGGAAACCGTCTGAGTCTTCGACGAGGTTACCGTCACAATCGAAGAGACGGTAAGCGACGCGGGGGTCGCCGTTGGGATCGGCGGCTATTTGCAGCAGTGTTTCGCCAGTGGCCCCGTCGACAAACGCGGTAAGACTGCCGGGCCTGTGACCTCCGAGCTTCATTTTCGACTCCTCCAGCCCTCTCGTTTCCTTACGAGAAGGGATTCCGGGTTCCAGGCTGAGGCGGGTCTTAGGTGGCGGCCGGCGCCAACTGGCCCTCGGGCCAAGACCTGCCACGCCTGGAGCGACGGCGACGGCGGGGTTTGCCTGTCTCGCCTGTCTCGGCCGCGGGGGTAGCCGGGAGCTCCTGCGTGATGACGGGACGCTGTGGAATCTTTGCCTGTACGGGAGCGGAGTAAACGGGCGGCGGCACCGGTATGCGCGGCAGCTTCCGCCCGAGGTCACGTTCGATTTCCTGGATCTTGAGCAGATCCGTGGCGGCGATCAGGGTGATCGCCTGGCCGGAGCGCCCCATGCGGCCGGTGCGCCCGACGCGGTGGACGAACAGCTCGCTGGTCTCAGGGAGGTCGTAGTTGATCACGCGCTCGATGTTGAGCATGTCGAGGCCGCGGGCCGCGACGTTGGTGGCGAGCAGGATGGGCAGGGCGCCTTCGCGGAAGCGCTTGACGATGCGGTCGCGGGCCGGCTGGCCGAGATCGCCCTGGAGGGCTTCGACGTCGAAGCCGAGCTTCTGGAGGCGGCGGGCGAGGTTGATCACGCCGTGGCGGGTGCGTCCGAAGACCAGGGTGGCGCCCTCGGTGGGCTGGCTGAGCAGGCTGAGGAGGACGGGCAGTTTTTCGCCGCTCCAGACCTCGATGATCGAGTGCTCGATGTCGGGCGCCGCCTCCTCCTCTACGCCGATGTGGATGTACTCCGGCTCGCGCAGGTGACGGGCGGAGACTTCACGGACCCAGTCCGGCGTCGTCGCCGAGAAGAGGGCGGTCTGACGTTCTTTGGGCGTCTGGCGGATGATGCGCTCGACGTCAGGGGCGAAGCCCTTGTCGAGCATCTGGTCGGCCTCGTCGAGGACGAGCAGACCGAGGTGATCGAGCCTGAGGGTGCCGCGCTGCAGGTGGTCCAGGATGCGGCCGGGCGTGCCGACGACGACCTGAGGGCCTTTCTTGAGCGCGTCCATCTGCGGGCCGTAGCCGACGCCGCCGTAGATCGTGAGGACGGCGATGCCGGCGGGCCTGCCGAGCTGCTCGAGGACGCCGCCGACCTGCTGGGCCAGCTCACGCGTGGGGGTGAGGATCAGGGCCTGGGTGACGTTGTACCCGGGGTCTGTGCATTCGATGAGGGGGAGTCCGAAGGCAAGGGTCTTGCCGGATCCTGTGTGGGCCTGGCCGATGATATCGCGGCCTTCGAGCATGACGGGGATGGCCTGGGCCTGGATGGCGGTGGGCTCGGTGATTGAGAGCGAATCGAGCACTTTGATGCTGCTCGCTCTAAGCCTGAAGCTAGAGAACGACAACTGGGAGCGTCCTTTCGGAGAACGGGCTTGCATCTCTCCGGGGGACGCATAGCGTGGGGTTAACGAGGGTTCGAGTAAGACAGCGAATCAAAGTCGAAACGTACGGAGAATCATCATTCGAACGTTTCTATCTTAGCATAAATTCCGCGGCCTGAGACCTACCGGCGGTTCAGGTTTGGTGGAGGAGTTGTTTACCTGTAAAACACTTCCTGGTGCGCGAGAGAGCGTGGTGCTCTCCGAAGGCTCCCGGCGCTAGAAGCCGTCCCAGTAGGCGAAGCCGCAACCGATGGGCGAGGCGTAGACCGGCACGTAGTCGACGACGGTGGCGGGCTTGCCGGCGGCGGCGGCGGCGGCGATCCAGTTCGCGATCTCGCGGGTGCCGCCCTGGGGGCCGCCGAGCACCGGCATGCCTGTCGAGGCCTTGCCTTTGGGTTGGACGGCCTGCGAGAGGTCGCCCGCCGGGATGTGGTACTCGTCGAAGTAGCGCGCCATGCCCTCAGCGTCGCCCTTCGCCATGAAGTCGAGCTCCGCGCGGTCGAAGTTCTCGTCCAGGTAGGCGTCTTTGCGCGCCGGTGTGTGCCAGAGGCCGCCGGAGCCGACGACAACGACGCGCTCGTTGCCGGAGTATTCCTCGATCGCCTCGCGGATCGCCTTACCCATCTGGTAGGAGCGAATGCCGGTGATCTGGGGCGCGAAGTAGCAGTTGGTGAGCACGGGCAGGACAGGGATGGTCATGTCGGTCAGGGTCTCGGAAGGGCGCATAAAGGCGTGACCGAGGCCGAAGCTGGGGTTGGACATCTCCATGCTGAACGCGGGGTCGAAGCCGCGCTTGATCAGGCCGGCGAGCAGGTTGCCGCCGAGCGTGGGGGCGCCCTTGAGCGTGGCGCGGCGCGGCGGGCCCGCGTCCTTGATCAGGTCCGCGGCCTCGGGCGGCGGCGTGACGCCCACGGACTCGAAGGCATCGTGGGCGAGGGCGGCCGGGCTGGAGACGAAGCCTTCGAAGTCGTCACCGACGTAGAGGGCGAAGGAGGGGAAGTTCTTGAAGTCGAAGCACTCCATCTGGTCGTCGCCGATGATGATCACGACGTCCGGCCGCAGCTCTTTCATCTTGGCGCGCAGGACATCGAAGGCCTTCTGGATGCGGTTGAACTTGTCGCGGCAGGCGTCCATGTCGTCCATGGGGACGTCGGGCCGCAGGGCGCGGGTGGCGCGGATGGGGTTCCAGTTCTCCGGCGGCATGTAGCAGAAGGGCGTGTGTGACATCGCCAGAGCGCCGACGAGTTTCGCCATTTCGAAACCTCCCTAGGCCTTCGCGGCCTGCTTACCCCAGCGCGCCAGCTCAGCCGCGAGGTCGAGCGGGACAGTCTTGACGGACGTCTCGAACTCGCCCCAGGCCTCGCGGGGCAGGCGCCAGAGGATCTCAAACTCGATGCCGTCGGGGTCTTTGCCGTAGAGCGACTTGGTGGCGCCGTGATCGCTGGCGCCGGCCAGCGCGCCCATCTCCAGCAAGGCCTCGACGGACTCGACCAGGTCTTCGATGGTGTCGACTTCCCAGGCGAGGTGATAGAGGCCAACGGCCCCTTGTGGCGGCACGGGCGCCTGGGGGCCGACCTCCATGAGCGCGAGGTCGTGGTGCTGCCCGGAGGCGGGGGCGCGCAGGAAGGCGGCGCCGCGGCGGCCGGCGATGGTTTGGAGGCCGAACGCCTTCTCGTAGAACGGGCGCGACTTCTCGAGGTCGGAGACGTAGAGGACCGCGTGGCTGAGCCGGGTTACTTTTGGCATGGCACCTGAATCTTATCGCGGGCGTGGGGCAGAGGCTACGGTAGGCCCTCCCTCATCCCTCCACGCGAGCGGAGAGGGAAGCAGTATCCGGGGCTGTACTCCGTGCCATCGAAGCGCCTTGATGCCCATTGCGAGCCAGAGCGCGTCTAGCGCGAGGGGCGGCAATCTCGGCATAGCCCTTGTCCGTCTGAGACGCGTCCTCGCAATTCCGAACGCCGGCGCCGGGATTGCTTCGCCTCGGGCTGTCGCCCTTTGGCTCGCAATGGCTGCAAGGACAAGTGAACCCCTCTCCTCGCGAGGAGAAGGGAGCAATCAAGTCCGACGCCAACCAGGGCCTAAAGAGATGGGACGATGCCGGGTAGCTGCTTGCTCGTTCACCGGCCCGTGGTTCCCGAGATTGCTTCGCCTCGGGCTGTTGCCCTCTGGCTCGCAATGGTGCAGTGCGGGAGGACTACGTGGTGCCCCAGACGCGCCTACATTAAAAGCTGGGGAGGACCCCAGACCCCCCTAAAGGGGCGCCGGCTACGTGGTGCCCCAGACTCGCTTTGCGACATCCGCGACGAGCTTCATTTTCGCCCATTGTCGGCATTGAAAGCTGGGGAGAACCCCAGACCCCCTAAAGGGGCGTCGGTTACGTGGTGCCCCAGACTCGCTTCGCGACGTCCGCGACGAGCTTCATTTTCGCCCACTGCTCGTCGTGGGTGAGGAGGTTGCCTTCCATCATCGAGGCGAAGCCGCACTGCGGTTCGAGGGCGAGGTTGTCCAGGGGCATTTTCGTGGCGGCTTCTGCGATGCGGCGGGCGATGTCGTCGGCGGACTCGAGCGCGGCGAGCTTGCTGCTGACGAGGCCGAGGACGACGGCCTTGTTGCCGGGCACGAAGCGCAGCGGCTCGAAGCTGCCGGAGCGCTCGTCTTCGTATTCGAGCGAGAAGGCATCGACGTTGAGCTGGTCGAACAGCTTCTCAGCGATGGGGTCGTAGCCACCTTCGGCGTACCACTGGCTGCGGTTGTTGCCGCGGCAGAGGTGGATGCAGGTGACGACGCCGGGACGGCCCGTGACGCCTTCGAGGCAGGCGTTGTCGGCTCTAATTGCCTCGTCCAGCGCCGCGTCGGGGTCCATGCCCATCTCGTTCTTGACGTAGTCGCGCCATTTGGGGTCGATGTAGTAGCTGTAACGCGGCGCATCGATCTGGATGTACGCGGCGCCATCGTCCGCCAGGGCGGCGACCTCCGCCTTGATGATCGGGACGATGTCCCAGAGGAACTCAGAGAAGCCGCTGTAGACCTTATCCGTGAGGCCCTTCTTGAAGAGGATGGCCGGGAACTGGTTGGCGCTGGGCAAGGTCATCTTGATATCGCCGGGGCTGTGGGCCTTCATGAAGTCCATCTCGTGCCTGGTCATGCGGCGCTTGCGCGTGACCTTGCCCGTGGCAACGCC
>DATDOP010000150.1:0-2496 GCA_035293185.1 Dehalococcoidia bacterium
AAGAAGGTGTCCCGGTGGTTCGCGTGGGCCAGCCGGATCGCGGTGCGCGCCTGCTCGATAAGCTCCGGCGGCGTGCAGTCGCTGCCGGACGTTGCGACCGCCACCCCGACCGTCGCGTTCGTCGCTGAGTCCGAGCTCCCCACCTGCGACGCGATCAGCTGCCGGTGCAGGTCAAGGGCGATCTTGTCGAAATGCAGCACGACGTCGATCTGGTTTTCGACGATCGCCAGCGTGCGCTCATCGACCTGGAAAATGCGTGAGTCCGCCGCCCGGAACAGCTCGCCACGCACCAGTTTGACCACCGCTGGCGGCGGTTCGTCGCCGTTCTTGCCGCTGGAAAGATTGATCAGCATCAGGCCCAGCTCGTCGCGAGAGCCGCGCGTGTCTCGAATGAGCTCCCCGATTCGGTAGAGCAGGTCGGTGTCGGCCAGGAGAGTGGTTGGCTTGTAGCGCCTGACCTCTAGGTCGGGCGATTGCGTGACGAACGCGCCCGAGAGTCGCAGCAGCCCGTAGTGGAGACCGGCAGCGATCGAAGCGAACAGCGCAATGTTGATGTCGGCGCCGTTGTCGAGCAGACGGAGGTAGAAGGACACGGCCGCGCACGCGAAGACGAAGGTGTAGAGCGTTGCCAGGCGGTGGTAGGTGTCTCTCTGGTCGAGCTGAGGCAGCGCAAGTTGCATGGTAGACCGCCCCTCCCCCTGGTAGATTCCCTTAGGTGATTATCGGCCCGCGGGGCTGAACCTACAGGGGTGCAGCGATAGGTTAAGATCGGGCGCCGGGGGCAGGTCCGGGAGGCTCCTCAGGACGGGTGCGAGCCAGGGGTTGAGATGCAGGGCTTTGATGGCAAGGTGGCGGTCATCACGGGCGCGGCCAGCGGCATGGGACGCGCGATGGCTGAACGCTTCGCGCAAGAAGGGATGAAGGTGGTCCTGGCGGACGTCGAGGCCGGACCGCTGGAGATCGCGGTGCAGCAGATGCATCACGCGGAGCACGACGTCATCGGCGTGCTGACGGATGTCTCGAAAGCTGAATCCGTAGAGAACCTGGCGCAGAAGGCGCTGGCTGCTTACGGGAAGGTCCACGTCGTCTGCAACAACGCCGGCGTTTCCGGCGGCAACGGCAGCCCGGGTTCGGTGATCTGGGAGGCGAGCCTCAACGACTGGACCTGGGTCACCAACGTCAACTACTGGGGCGTGGCGCACGGCATTCGCGTCTTCGTGCCGATCATGCTGCGCCAGGACGAGGAAGGCCACGTCGTCAACACCTCGTCGATGTCCGGCGTGACGCCCCGCAACGGTGTTTACGGGGCCACCAAGCACGCCGTCGTCAGCATGTCGGAGTCGCTGTATCGCGACTTCAAGCGCCGCAACACGAAGCTCGGCGTGACCTGCCTGATCCCGGACGTGACCAACACGCGCATGATCGACGCGGTACGCAACCGGCCGCCGGAGTTCGCAAACCAGGGTGAGGTGGCGCGGACGCCGGAGGAGCAGCAGCGCATCGCAGCTTGGGCGGCGGCCGGCAAGCAGCCGGAGGAAGTCGCTGAGATGGTGGTACAGGCGATCCGCAACAACCAGTTGTACCTGCTGACGCACGACGCGCAGGACGAGCGCATCGAGGACCGCTTCCGCGGGATCATGAATCGCAGCGCGTTCACGTTCATCGAGCGGCCGCCGCGGGTTCCGCCGTCTGGCCGTGGGTGACCTCATCCCGTTCCGGCGCGCCTCTCTCCGATTCGGGGGGCTGTGGATGGGCAGACTGTGTGGACGGATGCAAGCGTAACCGGGCAGTGGCGCTGAAAAGGAGTTGAGGGATGCAGGACTTCGAAGGCAAGGTCGCGGTGGTCACCGGGGCGGCGAGCGGGATGGGCCGCGCGATGGCGGAGCGCTTTGCGCAGGAGGGCATGAAGGTCGTTCTGGCGGACTGGGAGGCGGCGCCGCTCGACACGGCGGTCACGGAGCTTAAGCACAGGGAGTACGACGTGCTCGGCGTGCTGGCGGACGTCTCGAAGCAGGAGGCAGTCGAGGAGTTGGCGCGTCGCGCCATTGAGGCGTACGGCAAGGTGCACATCCTCTGCAACAACGCCGGCGTGGCCGGCGAACGCGGCATGATCTGGGAGGAGACGCCGAAGTTCTGGGACTACATGATGGGTGTGAACTTCTGGGGTGTTGTCCACGGCATCCGCGTTTTCGTGCCCAGGATGCTGGAGCACGGCGAAGAGGGGCACATCGTCAACACCGCGTCGATTGCCGGTCTGGGGACAGGCTGGGGCGTCTACGGCGTGACCAAGCACGCCGTGATCGCGATGACCGAGTGGCTGGCGCAGAACCTGCAGATGATCGACTCAAAGATCAACGCGTCGGTGCTCTGTCCCAGCGGCGTCGCGACCAACATCACGACCGTGTTTCGCAGCCGCCCGCCCGAGTTGCAGGAGGACCCTTCGACGCCCCCCAGCGTGCAGGACCAGCGCCTCAAGCGCTACCGCGAGCGCATGAC
>DATDOP010000151.1:0-5868 GCA_035293185.1 Dehalococcoidia bacterium
GGAGAAGGGGTCGTCGTCTGCCGCTGGTGCTACAACGAGCGCCGCCGTCAGCGCCGCCATCGGCAGGCGGGCAAGGCATGACCACGCGCTGTCCTCGGTGTGGGGGTGCGCTCGTCCCGGATATCGATGGCCTGCTGTGCATTAACTGCGGGCGACCAGTGAACATTCCGAAGCCCGCGACCGAGCCTCCCCGCGATGCCTCGGCGCGTGAAGTACGCCTGCCGCGCCCGCCGCTCGCTGAGGAGCCGGCGGCCCAGCCTGGGGACCAGACATTTGCCTGTGGTCACCCGGTAACTCCAGCAAACCTCTGCGAGGGAAGGCATTTCGCGTGCCGATGGTGCCGTGGCCTCGCCGGGCGCCTCAGGGGGCGCCAGCGGGAGAGCGCAACACGTTGATCGACGGGTGCGCTAAGCTAATCAAGGGAAAGAACCGTTTCGACGGAGCCGATACTACGATCACGACAATGAAATTCCAGCGGCCCGGCGAGCGCGACCTTGAAGCCTTCCAGAGCTTCGCGGAGGATCGTTCCGCCCTGGCGCAGGAGTACCACTTGCCGGTGGAGGAGGTCGCCCGGCGGATGGCTGAGGGCGTGCCGCTCGCGGAGCCATCTGAGGGCTCGGGACCCGAGGCGTAGTGCTGGCCGAGACCGAATTAGTCGTCGGCTGCCAGCAGCACCCCCAGCACCTTCACGTACTCGAGCTCGCGAGGAGTAAGGTCTTGTGTGACCACGCTCCCATCCGCCATCTTCATGTCCAGCACCTGATGGCCCGGGAGCATCCGGGCCGGGTCTACCTCGCGGATCGTCCAGCTGATGATCTTCTCCATGATCACCTCCTAATCCGATGGTAGGCGGGTGCACCTCATCCTGTAGAGCACCCTGCGCAACTTCTTTCTCGCCAATCGAATCTGATGCCCGCCCGAGGCCGTAGGAGGGGCAAGACGCTGCCTGGACCCCCTCCCGCGTATACCGCGTGCCGCACAGAGCGTCATGCTGGGCGGCTGCGGCGAGGTGGGCGACGTTAAGGGCTCTAGCGCCAGAGGCGGCGCCACACCGGCAGGCCGGCGATGGCCCGGCCCAGCAGCTTGTTCTTGATCCTGCGCGTGATCTTCACCGGGTCCCCAGAGCTCACGGCTGCGACGTCGGCGCTGAGGCTCGCACCGCGGCGGAGGGACCGGGTGATCTTGTACCACTTCACGTCGTCATGCTCGGCAGGGCGGGCCTCCCGGTGAAGGTGTGCAGGCATCTTCATTCGCAGCCGATATTCAACTAGAGGTGAATATCATGCTTGCAGCTGGCCCTTTTGGTCTCGGTCCGGCGGAGCTCGCCATTATCCTGGTGGTGGGCTTCATGTTCCTTTTCTGGGGCTTGATCGTGTGGGGGTGCGTAAGTCTGGCGAAGAGTAAGAATCGCTCTGTCGGACTCGCCGTGGTGCTGGGCCTCATCTTTGGCCTCATCGGCCTTCTCGTCATGGTGATCATGCCGAAGAAGCAGGAGAGCATCGCGGCCCCGAGCGACCACGCTTACAGCCACTGAAGCGCCCCAGAGTTGCTCACAAACGCTGGTGTAATAGGCCAGCTGGGCAACTCGTTAGACCTTCTGAGGATAGCTCCGTCGAGAAGAGACTCGACGCGGCAACCAGGAGGTTTCCATGAACGTAATCGACCGAGCTGCACCCGGCCTCGCGACGCTGGTGACCGCCCACGCACTGGCACCTCACCGCAACCCCTACGTGGTCTACCTTGCTCGCCTCGCGCCTCGGAGCCGCCGGTCCCTGCATTACGTGCTGCAGCGGGCCGCTCGCGAGCTCTCAGGCGGCGCCTGCGACGCAGAGAGCCTGCCGTGGTGGGAGATGCGCTCCGGTGAGGTCGCGGCCTACCGGCGTCGCCTGCAGGATGCGGGCCTCGCGCCAAAGACAGTGAACATCGCTATGACGGGCATGTCAGGGGTGCTCAAGGAATGCTGGCGCCTCGGCCTGCTGGCCGCAGATGATCTGCTGCGCACGACGGACGGGCTTTACGTGAAGGACGATGGGCGTGAGCCTGCCGGGCGGGAGATCACCACTCTCGAGCTGCGAGCCCTCTTCGCGGCCTGTGAGGCGGACCGTTCCCCAGCTGGGGCGCGGGACGCGGCGATAGTGGCCGTCATGTATGCCTGCGGACTTCGCCGGTTCGAAGCCTGCGATCTGCGGGTGGAGGACTACCGGCCTGGAACCGGGGAGCTCATCGTCCGGCAGGGCAAAGGCAACAAATGGGGAAAGCTCTGGGTTACGTCGACCGGGGCCAAGCTTGCGCTCTCGGACTGGCTTGCCGTCCGGGGAGCTGGCGACAAGGATGGACCCCTCTTCCTCCGCATCAACAAGGGCGGAGCGATCATCGAGGGTAGAGGGATCAGCCCGGATGCCGTCAACGACCTGCTCCGGAAGCGCCAGCTGCAGGCGGAGATTTCCCCCTTCGCCTCCCACGATCTCAGGCGCAGCAACATCACGCACCTCCGCAGGGCCGGCGTGGACCTGGAGATCCGGCGCCGCGTCGCGAGGCACAGCAACGTCAGCACCACGGCCCGCTATGATCGAGGCAACGACGAAGAGGTGCAGACGGCGCTGGGGCTATTGACCACGCCGTATGAGGGCAGAGAGCAGAATGAGAGAGAGTAGTCACTCACCGCCCGATTGGGGCACGGTCAAGCAGGGGTTCCTCGACTGCCTCAGTGAGGCGATTCCGCTGGTCGCCGACCGTCTGAAGATGGAAAAACCTGGGGTGATTCAGCAGCGAACGTACGTCCGCGAGTCCGATCAGCGTGGCAGTTTCCCGGTCGTGCTCAGATACGACCTGAGTTACTTCTTGATGGGGATCTTCAGAGAGCTGGAGAAACTTGAGTCCGTTGCGAAGTTGCGCGAGATCGTCGTTGAGCAAGGCTTGGCTTCGACAGTACTGGTCGATGCCTCAGGCAAGCCCTTCAACGCCGAGGGTGAAACTAACTGGCTGGTCAATCTGTGGGTGGAGCCCCTGCTCCTCGACTATGTTGGCCAAGACCTGGTGGACCACTGGGATCAGGGCCGCGCAGAAGCCGTCCTCGAACCGCTGCTCGCATTCCTTCGAGCGGAAACGCTCAGCTGGCGCACCGTCGCTCCTCTCTACAACACCGGGGGTCCTGACGACTTTTCCTTTGACTTCAGCGCAGTGCTCAGGCTGCGGCCGATAACCCAGCAGGAGCGGGATTCGCTATGGGCATCGGGAGAGTTCAGCGGCTTCATCGATAGGATGACCGTCACTGAACTCAAGTTTTGCCTTGAGTATGCATGGAGTGCTCCGAAGGCGCCGAGCGCCGGCCACTCTCGAGACGCCAGCCTGGCGATATCGGACCTTGTGACCGCGTTTCGCTTGGCGGGAATCGAGAAGATCGCGGCCCCGGTAGAGACGACTCGGACAATCGAGCGGACCTATGGTCTGGGTTACGGTGACGGCGGTATGCGAGCAAGCTTCGATGCCGGCCGTATCTTCGGACAGAGCGAGCTGACGGCTGCGGTCTGCGAGAAGGCCCGCGACGTCGCGGCGAGTCTGCCTGCCGCGTCGGCGAAGAAGACGATAAGACTGGCGCTGGATCGCCTCAACTACGCAGCGAGACGACTTAGGAATGAGGACAAGCTCCTCGATTCATGGATTGGGCTGGAGGCCCTGTTCCTTCCTGATGGCAGGCAGGGCGAGCTTCGCTACCGGGCGGCTCTCCGAATGGCCTTCTACCTGGCGGAGGAGCCCGAAGCGAGGCCGGCAATCTTTGATGAGGTGAAGGCGTCCTACGATTCGCGGCCTTCGCTTGTCCACGGTGACGAGGTGCCGGGCCTGAGGGATACTGCGACCCTCACCTTTGATCTCTTGCGGCGGGCACTCCTCAAGGCGATCAATGACCCTGAGTCAATCGGGTCAGATCGACTGCACTCGATGGTCCTCGGGGCTTGAGTCTGACCGCCTAACTTGACCGCCTAACTCAGCCACCGTCATCCACGGCCATGCACTGAGAACGCAGAAATCGAATCTGGAAGGCACGCACAGCCACACTCAGACCCGCCTTCTTTCGAGTTCGAATCCCCGTACCGCTACCAGCATTTCGAATCTGACTAACACCCGTTTTCGGGGCTTTGACGGCCTATTTGACGACGTGAGAGCGTCAGAAGCGTGTCAACTGTCCCGAGAGGACCAAGCGAATCCTGTCGTGGATGGGGGGCGGGAAGAACGGTGAAAGCCAAGTAAGGCCTTCCCAGGCCTCATGCTCGACCAAGCTTGGAGTCCGATGCACTCCTTTCCGCAAAGCTGCTGCGTAATCCGGTCCCAACATCCGCCAAACACGCTCTCCGATGAAGATCCTGTAGTAGCCCACCTCGGAAGGCTCGCTCTCGCCTGGAGATACCAGATTGAGCTGAGCCAGATCATTAGCCAGCTCAATGAGCGTGGCATGTTCGCAGGCGACTTCAGATGCTGGTGCAAGGACATACGGGTCGGTCGTGCCAAAGCAAGATAGGAACGCCACGCCGTTGTCATCTCTGCGAGCGCTCTCGAGGGAGGATAACGACCGTCCGGCACGTGGAACGCGAACTCCAGGCACTTCGCGCGGACCTATGCCTTCGCTGCGGAGCTGCTCCAGCACGATATCGCCTGCGCCGCAGAGGTCGATGATCTCATCCGGTCGTTCAGATGAGCCGTCCATCGCCTCCGTCCGCCATCCTGGCCTGTACTCATCCAAAGCATCCTGTACCTTACGACCCAAGAACGGCTGAACTCGCGCGAGCCACCATCTAGCCCGACCCTCCATTAGCTCGATCCATACCATCTCCGAAACCGATGTGTCGCCCATCAGCATTTGGTCAATGATCTCGAAGCCTTGACCTAGCAGCCTGTTGCGTCCGCTGCCAGGTGGCATCGCCAGCAGGATCTCAAAGTACGTACTCACGACCTCGGAGAAAAAGACATGCGGTCCTGGATCATCCCCGGGCCAGCCCTCCCCCATCCAATACTCCTCCGCGGCCGGCCGCAGCTTCGGGAACGCCTCAATGATTTGCGTTTCGATTCTCGAGTACTCGAATGGAGGAAGTCCTAGATTAGTCATACCTACTAATTAGCGGTCCTCGTCCGCTCAACCATGAAACACCCGCTCCATAGCCGATGCAGCCTGTTCCTGGGGGCCCTTAACTACGTGGGCACAGGTGCGGAGCGCGATTATCAAGTCTGCTTCGCGACCAGTCCTTCTCCGGTACACCTTCGTCGTAGGAACGTTCGCTTGGTGGACTGGTGAGCGCGCCGATCTCCGGCATACATCGGGAGCGAGTATACGCGCCTCGATTCCCCGTACCGCTACCAGCCCGTTTAGCACTCCTTTTGCAAAGTTTGAGCCGTTTGGCCGTCGATCAGGGCCTGATTACGTCCGACGATCTCTATGAGCAGCGCAATCGTGCGCTCGAGGTGATCGAACGTGAAGACAGGATCCCGCAAATCGAAGGAAGCGCACCAGCGCCGCCAGCGACAGCAGTCTCGCCGGCGCATGGTGACCATCGCAACGGTTTGTGCGGCGGTCGTCGTCGCCGGCCTGATCGGCGCGGGCGCTCTCCTGCGCGGCAGCTCCGGCCCCGTCACCCACGGCGCTTCCAGCGAGGGCTACGTGCTCGGCTCGCCCACGGCACCGGTTGTCATAACGGCGTGGGAGGACTTCCAGTGCCCGATCTGCAAAGCGGCCAACTCCTCCGTCCTGCGCGTGATCGAGGAGCAGTACGTCAACACCGGCAAGGCGCAGATCGTCTTCCGCCAGTTCCCCTTCCTCGGCCCTGAGTCGCAGGTCGCCGCGCAAGCGTCGCAGTGCGCGGCTGACCAGGGCGCCTT
>DATDOP010000152.1:0-2932 GCA_035293185.1 Dehalococcoidia bacterium
GACGGTGGTGAACTTGAGCTCGCTGCGTGGCGCAATCGGCTCCGACTCGCGCAAGCGCGGCGGCGGGCCGTTGGAGCGCGGGCAGCCCGTGTAAGACCAGCCTGCCTTGATCGGCGCGTCGGTCGCGTTGACGACCGTGAATTCGACGTAGCTGTCGCAGGCCGTGAGCAGCGGCAGCAGCACGAGGAAGAGGGCGAGGAGAACGCGCGTCACTATGCAGGTTTGTCGTCAACCTCGATCTTCGGGATGAGGGCGCGGTCGAAGTCCGCGATGCGTTTTTCGCCGAGGTGCTGCAGGCGGGAGCGGGACGTCCGGGCGCCCGCCAGCAGCGGGGCGAGCCGCACGCCGAGGTAGGTCTCCGGGTAGCGCTGCAGCTTATCGATGCCGGCGTCGAGCAGGCGGATGGCGCCGGGGTATTCGTTGCGGGTGACGTGGACGAAGGCTGCGGTGACCTGGATCAGGCCCTGGTAGAAGGCACGCAGGTCGCGATCGGCGTCCAACCAGACCTGCTCCCAGGCCTCGTGGGCGTTCCAGTAGTGCCCGGCGTTGTACAGGTCGATGCCGAGCTGCAGGAGCGCTTCCGGCGTCAGCGATTCGAGGTAGGCGTCGCGTTCCGTGCCCTGCGTGGCGGCGAAGTAGGCTTCGGCGGTCATTCGTGCTCTCGTCTAAAGAGACTCGTAACCGCTGAGGCGGCTCGATCCGCGGCCCAGAGGAAAACAAACATATACGCGAGGTAGAAGGGAAGCAGAGCAGCGAGGAGCATCAATGTTCCCCATTGCAAGCCGAACAGGAATGTGATCATGGACGTCAACATCCCGGCAAACATTGACAGCACGACGACGTACTTGCGGCGCACAACTGACAACTGACGTTTGTCGGCAAGCCTCATCGCCAGGTACCGGCAACTCATGGCGACGCTCAGGGTCACGACAAAGAAGGCGAGGAGCTCAAGGTCGGTAAACATGCTGGTTCATTATCGGCTGGGGAGCGTCGGGAACGACAAACGAGGGCAAAGTGCGCTGACGGCTAGCTGTCGATGCAGTCTTCGATGACGGCGAGGAGCTCTTCGCCGCCGGTGCCGTTTCGCAGGCCTTCCTCAAGCTCCACGAACTCCTCGTAGCTGTACTTCTCGCTGATCTTCTCCCAGTCGCAGGTGCAGACCTGCTTGGTGCTACCCGCGGACGTGCAGCTGTCGATGAAGTTCTGTTTGACCTCCGGCGGGTAACCGTTGTTGTCGCCGCCGCAGCCGGTGAGGAGGACGACCAGGGCGACGCCCAGCGCGAGGACGAGGTGTCGCGCCGGGTTGAGGCTCGTGGGGAGTATCTGGAGCAAGGGGACCTCTTTCGAGAAACGCTGAGTGTTTGGTCGAGTATAGCGGCGCCTGTTAGGGGCTAGCGCGAGCCGCTGGGATTGTCGACGACGGAGGCTGGTCTCTGTGAGCCGAGATTGCCGCGCCTCGCTGCCGCGATGGCTCGCAATGACAGGCGACGGACGGGCGCTGGTTCGCAACGAAGTCGTAGAATCGGCGTGTTGCTCGTCCTGCGAGTGCCTCAGGACGAGCGGGGCTTACGGGCAGGCCTGAAGAACCTGCGGCTACGTGTGCTTCTGAGCTGACGGCTGAACGCTGACAGCTGATCGCTACTCGACCGGAGGTGGTCATGCGGGATGTGGCTTTGCGGGCGCTGGACACGGCGCGGATGCGCGGGGCGTCTTACGCGGACGTGCGTATCGTGCAGTTCAAGTCGGAGTCTGTGACGGCTCGCAACAAGAACGTCGAAGGGCTCGTTGTCGATGAGTCGCTGGGCTTTGGCGTGCGCGTCATCGTCGACGGCTACTGGGGCTTCGCGGCGTCGAACAAGCTGACGACGGCCGAGGCGGACCGGGTGGCGGCGGACGCGGTGAAGATCGCGCGCGCGTCCTCCATTGCCGGCGGGCCGAAGGCGAACATCGGGCCGCCGGTGCGACACGTCGCGACCTACACGACGCCGGTCGCCAAGGACCCGTTCGCGGTGTCGCTGGACGACAAGATCGCGCTGCTGCTGCGCGTCAACGCGACGATGCAGTCCGTGCCGCAGATCGTCATGTCGGAATCGAACATCTACTGCCAGCGCGAGCAGAAGACGTTCGCCAGCAGCGAGGGCGCCTACATCGAGCAGGACCTGTACGAGACGGGCTGCGGCATCGAGGCGACGGCGACGGCCGAGGACGAGGTGCAGAACCGCAGCTACCCCAACAGCGTCGGACGGCACCAGGCGACCGAGGGCTGGGAGTTCATCGAACGCTGGGACCTGGCGGGCAACGCGGGGCGCGTGGCGGAGGAGGCGGCGGCGCTGCTGACCGCGAAACCCTGCCCGCCCGGCGTGACGACCGTGATCCTCGACGGCAGCCAGGTGGCGCTGCAGATCCACGAGAGCTGCGGCCACGCGATCGAGCTGGACCGCGTGCTGGGCACGGAGGCGGCGTTCGCGGGGACGAGCTTCCTGACCACGGAGAAGCTGGGCAACTTCCGCTACGGCTCCGACGCCGTCAACCTGACGGCAGACGCGACGATCCCCGGCGGCCTCGGCACCTTCGGTTTCGACGACGAGGGCGTGCCGGCGCAGCACGTGCCGGTAGTGCGCAACGGGCAGTTTCTGGGCTACCTGACGTCGCGGGAGACGGCGCAGCAGATCCGCGGCATTCGCTCTGACCTGGCCAACGGCCCGGGAGGGCTGGCGCCGGGGCTGAGTGGCGGGGCGATGCGCGCCGACAGCTGGAGCCACCTGCCGTTGATCCGCATGACCAACGTCAGCCTGGAGCCGGGCGAGTGGACGCTGGACGGCCTGATCGCGGACACGGACGAGGGCATCTACATGGAGACGAACCGGTCCTGGAGCATCGACGACAAGCGCCTGAACTTCCAGTTCGGCACGGAGCTGGCGCGCGAGATCAA
>DATDOP010000153.1:0-7994 GCA_035293185.1 Dehalococcoidia bacterium
TCCAGCGCCAGCAGCGCGTGGTCCGGCGGCAGCGGCTCCGACTCGAACACGTCGAGCCCGGCGCCACCGATCCTTCCCTCGCGCAGCGCCTGCACCAGCGCCCCCTGGTCGACGACGCCGCCGCGCGCCGTGTTTATCAAGACTCCGTCGTCCTTCATCATCGCCAGCTCCCGCGCGCCGATCATCGCCCGCGTCTCCGCGTTCAGCGCCATGTGCAGGCTAACGTAGTCGGATTCTGCCAACAGCGGCGGCAGTTCCCGCCAGCTCAGGCCCATCGCTGCCTCCACGTCCGGCTTGCGCTGCCGCGACGTGTACACCACGCGCATCCCGAAGCCCAGCGCCCGCCGCGCCACCGCCTGCCCGATCGCTCCCAAACCGATGATGCCCAGCGTCTTGCCGGTCAGGTCGCGCCCCAATAGGAACCACGGCTTCCAGTCGCCCCATTCGCCGCGCCGCATCGCCCGCTCGCCTTCTGGCAGCCGGCGCGCCTGCGCCAGGATCAGCGCGAACGCCATGTCTGCCGTTGCTTCCGTGAGCACGCCCGGCGTATTCGTCACCAGCACGCCCTGCCGGGTCGCCGCGCCGACGTCGATGTTGTCGTAGCCCACCGCCATCTGGCTGACGATGCGCAAGCCCGGGGCAGCTTCGATCAGCCCGGCGTCAACGCGGTCGGCGATGTTGGTCAGGATGCCGTCGCTGCGTTGGGCTTCGGCCAGCAGCACGTCGCGTGGCGGCGGGTCGTCGCCCGGCCAAACCTCGGCGGCGGCCTCGCGCGCCAGGCGTGCGACGCCGTCGCCGATCAGCCGCCGGGTCACGAAGACGCGCGGTCTACTCCTCAACTTCTCGCATTTCTCGCATCGCGCGCCGGGCAACGTCATGGGCCAGCGTGAAGATCACCAGCGCGCCGATCAAGTGGAACGCGCCGAGAGTCTCGCCGCGGAACTGCGTGACCCAGAACGGCTGGATGAACGCGACGATGACCAGCGCCAGCGTCAACATTCGCGTCAGGAACGACGCGCCGGCCATGAACGTCAGGACCAGGAGCAGAATCGGCGTCAGCATCAGGCCGGACCAGCCAAAGCCCTCGTGCGCCTTATAGCTTTCGCCACCGAGCGCGCCTAATCCCGCCAGGAAGAACTGGATCACCACGCCCAGCACGTACAGCCAGGCGAATCCCACCAGGGCCATCCCGGGCATGCTCATCTCAGCCTCCTACGCCTCTCTCAGGTTGCGCCGCAACCAGGCGTCTACGCCGGACGCGGCGCTGGCGACGCCCGCCTCGTGACAAACGATACCCCAGTGGCCGGTCTGCGGCACCGGCAAGGCATCCCCGCCCAGGTAGATGGCCAGGCGCCGGTGCAGCTCCGCCGCGAAGCTGCGGTCCGACTCGCCGAACACCACCAGCGATGGGCAGCTCACCGCGCCCGCCGCCAGCGAGATGCCCCGCCGCCGCTGGCGCCGCGCCAGGCCGCTCTCCTCCGCGCCGCGCACCTGCTCCAGCACCGCCGCGGCTTCTTCGTCCGTCAGGTCGTGCAGCGCCTGGCGCGAAGCCTCGAGATCGTCAGGATAGAGGCCGTAGACCTCCGCGCCGAACGGTCCGGACGGCGTCTGCCGCACGACCTCCGCCTCGGCGCGCCCGGCAACCTCCAGCGGCGGGCTGGGCGCGAACAGCAGCAGTCCCGGCGCGCGCGGCTCCCTGGCGGCTTGCAGCATGGCAATCAGCCCGCCCATCGCCCAGCCGCCGATCACCGGATACGCGCCGCGCGCCGCAGCGACCTGCTCCGCCACCGACGCGACGTCGGTGAGGTAGTCGTCCATCGTGATCAACGCCATGTCGGCGGGCAGGCTGCGGCCGTGACCGCGCAGGTCCAGCACGTTGACCTCCCAGCCGAACGGGCTGAGATGGGCGCGCCAGGCGTCCCAGATCCAGGCACCCGTGATGCCGCCGTGGATAAACAGTATCGATGGGCGAGGCACTAACTCAGTCACGCTCTCTAATGGTTATTCGTGTCCCCATTCGAAGCCCAAAACTCACCCGCTAACGACTATATTCGAACCTTGTTGACACCTCTTATGCCCTATGCTACCTTGCCGCCGCTGGCGGCTCCCAAAGCGGCAGCTTCGCTGATAAGATCGCTTTGGGTAGTTTCCAGGCGCATAGTGTGAGGAAATACGGGCCGCTAGCTCAATTGGAAGAGCAGGTGACTCTTAATCACCCGGTTCCGGGTTCGAGTCCCGGGCGGCTCACCAGCGCCAACGACAGGCCGGTTAGAGGAGCTCACCGGCGAGGGGAAGTGTCGGAATTGGTAGACGAGCATGACTTAGGATCATGTGCCGCGAGGCGTAGGAGTTCGAGTCTCCTCTTCCCCACCACCTCGCCAACAGTCGGCTTCGAAGCCACGGTCATACCGGGTACCGTGGCTTGCAATCTCCGAGCGGGGATGAAGGGGGAGTAATGCCGCCACTGCTGCAGGTCAAAGATCTAAGGACGTATTTCTACACCGAAGAAGGCCTGGTCAAGGCCGTGGACGGCGTCACGTTTGACGTCCAGGAAGGGGAGACCCTCGCCCTGGTCGGTGAATCCGGCTGTGGCAAGAGCGTCAGCGCCCTTTCCCTGCTCAAGCTGCTGCCCATCCCGCCGGCGCGCATCGTCTCGGGCGAAGTCCTCTTCGAGGGCGACGACCTGATGAAGCTCAACGAGGACGAGCTGCGCAAGATCCGTGGCAACCGCATCGCCATGGTCTTCCAGGAGCCCATGACCTCGCTCAACCCGGTGCTCACCATCGGCAAGCAGCTCACCGAGGCGTTGGAGCTGCACCTGAAGCTGGACAAGAATGCCGCGAACGCTCGTGCTGTCCAGCTCCTCGAAATGGTCGGCGTCGCCGAAGCCGGCCGCCGCATCACCGACTACCCCCACCAGTTCTCCGGCGGCATGCGCCAGCGCGTCATGATCGCCATGGCAATGGCCTGCAACCCCAAGCTCCTCATCGCTGACGAGCCCACCACCGCCCTGGACGTGACCATTCAGGCGCAGGTGCTGGAAGTCATGGCCCGCCTGAGCAAAGAGTTCGGCACCGCCGTGATCATCATCACTCACAACCTCGGCGTCGTCGCGCGCTACGCCGACCGCGTCAACGTCATGTACGCCGGCAAGATCATCGAGACCTCCACAGCCGAGAAAGTCTACGCGGACCCGCGACACCCCTATACGCTCGGCCTGCTGCGCTCCGTGCCGCGGCTTGACCTGGCGATGGGCGAAAAGCTTATCCCCATCGAGGGCCTGCCGCCGGACCTCGGCCACCTGCCGGAGGGCTGTTCCTTCTACCCGCGCTGCACCTTCCGCATCGACAAGTGCAAAGAGGAGTACCCGCCTCTCGCCCTCGTCGCTGAAAACCACTACGCCGCCTGCTGGGTGGACGTAACGAAAGGCAAGGCTTCAGAGAATGGCAACTGAAACAGCGGGAGGACCCAGCAGCACCCGGACCGCGTCCAACGAAGTACTGGTTGACGTCGACAACCTGAAAATCTACTTCCCGGTCATGGCCGGCTTCATCGTCTCGCGCAAGATCGCCGAGAACAAGGCGGTCGATGGCATCACCTTCAACGTCAAGAAGGGCGAGACGGTCGGCCTCGTGGGCGAGAGCGGTTGCGGCAAGTCGACCACGGGCCGCGCCATCCTCCAGCTCTACAAGCCCACCGACGGCAAGATCGTCTTCGACGGCAAAGACATGGCCTCCCTGCACGGTGAGGATCTGCGTCACACCCGCCGTCGCATGCAGATGATCTTCCAGGACCCCTACGCATCGCTGAACCCGCGCATGTCCGTGCGCGACATCATTGGCGAGCCGCTGCTCATCCACAAGCTCGGCAACAGCGCCGAGCGCCGGGAGCGCGTCGCCGAGCTGATGCGCATCGTCGGTCTCAACCCCTACTACGCCACGCGCTTCCCGCACGAGTTCTCCGGCGGCCAGCGCCAGCGCATCGGCATCGCCCGCTCCCTGGCTGTGTCGCCGGACTTCATCGTCTGTGACGAGCCCGTTTCAGCGCTCGACGTGTCGATTCAGGCCCAGATCATCAACCTGCTGGAAGAGCTGCAGGAGCAGTTCGGCCTCACCTACCTGTTCATCGCCCACGACCTCGCCGTCGTCCGCCACATCAGCGACCGCGTCGCCGTCATGTACCTCGGCAAGATGATGGAGCTCTCCGGGCGCAACGACATCTATGAGAACCCGCTGCACCCCTACACCAAGGCGCTGCTCTCCGCCGTGCCGATCCCGGACCCGGCCCTGGAGCGCAAGCGGGAACGCATCATCCTCACCGGCGACGTGCCCAGCTCGTTGCGGCCGCCGCGCGGTTGTGTCTTCCACACCCGGTGCCCCATCGCGATCGACGAATGTCGCGAAGCCGTGCCGGAGTGGCGCGAGGTGACTCCGAACCACTGGGTAGCCTGCCACCGGGTTTAGCTGCTTTGCTTCGGCGAGCAAACGAAAGTGACTCCGCCTAATCGTGAGTGACGTCCATACCTTCGACCCCTTCGCCAAGGAGCCGGCGTACATCCATGTCAATGAGAAGCTCATTGGCCGCGTGATGAAGCAGCTCAGCGGCGCCAGGAGCATCCGCCTGCTGGAGCTCGCTGCCGGCACCGGCCTGCCCACCGCCCTCATGTACGACCGCGCCAGGGCAGCCGGCATCAAGCTCGTCGCCACCCTGCTCGATCTCGACCTGCCGGCTTTGTTCCAGGCGAAGATCGAGGTCGCTCAGGACAACGCCTCCTACATCTACGCCTCCGCCGACAACCTGCCCTTCGACTCCGAGGAGTACGACGCCGTCTTCTTCGCCAACGGCCTTCACCTGCTGGACGGCGACGCGAAGCGCCGGGCGCTCAAGGAGAGCTTCCGCGTCCTGAAACCCGGCGGCCTCTTCGCCATGAACACCACCTTCTACGATGGCGCCTACCCGGAGGAGAGCAAGCCCTTCTACGGCCGCTGGATCCGCCGCTCGATCGTCGAGATCAACCAGCGCCTGCCCCAGCGCGACAAGGGTGAGAAGGTCCAGGCCATGGAGTTCCTTACCTCGGACAACTACCGCGACTTGATCAACGACGCCGGCTTCAAGGTCGTCGAATGGCGCGAGCGCCGCGTGCTGCTCAGCCAGGCAGCCGTCCGCGCGATCAGCTCCTACAAGGACTTCGCCATGGGCGCCCTCCACGCCACCGAGGAAGACGCCGACGTCGCCGCCAAGTCGCTCCAGGCCACCGTCAAGCAGACCTTCCGCGACCTCAAGATGAAGTACCTGCCCCGCACCTGGCTGGAGATCATTGCCGTCAAGGCCTGACCCGTCCCGGCGGCACATTGCTCCGTTGGTTTCTCGGAGGAAGCAAGATGGACGTCCGTGCCTTGCTGCTGGCTGAACACGCGCTGATCCACTCCACAGTGGTGGCGAAGGCCGACAACACGCAGATGGGCGAGAACGTCTGGGCTAGACTCAGCGAACCCCAGCTCCGCGAGCAGTTGCCCGGCCACAACTCCGTGGCCTGGATCTTCTGGCACGTCACCCGCTGGGAAGATGCCCAGGTCAACTGCTTGATCCGCGGCCGGTCCGAAGTTCTCGACCTTACCTGGCTCGAACGCCTCGGCATCGACACGCGCGACGCGGGCACAGGCGCCTCGGACGAGGAGGTCTCGGACCTGAGCCATCGCATAGACCTGACCGCCCTCAAAGCCTACCGCGATGCCGTGGGCCTCGAGACGCGCTCTTGGCTCCAGGACGGCGATCTGAACGTGCTGGACGCGGTGATTGACATCTCTGCAAATCTGGCCGCAGCTCCGCCCTTCGTCGATCTGGAACGTGCCGCCTGGACCCTCATGCCGCGCGATGGCCGTACCGGCGCCTCGCTGTTTATCTGGCCCGTGCTCGGACACGCCTTCTCCCACCTCGGCGATGCCAGCCACGTCATCCGCAGTCTGGGACTGCCCGGTCGTTAGCAAACCGCCGGCTCGTGGTTGCTGCCGCGGCCACAAACGTGCCACCGCGCTTCGGTTTGGCGCCCTCTCTGCCGAAGCTCTGGCATAGAATCGTGTTCGTGAGCCAGGGTTGGCAGGACGCCGTCTACGTCAAGACCTCGCCGATCCACGGCCTCGGCGTCTTCGCGCGCCGCACCTTCGCGACCGGCGAGACCATCCTCGTGCGCGACGAGCGCCCGGTCACCGCCGCCGAACCCCTCGACGAATCGGCCGGCGAATACGACCAGCACTGCGACTGGCTCGAGGGCGGCCGCCAGGTCTACCTCGGCTTCCCCGAGCGCCACGTCAACCACTCCTGCGACGCCAATTCCTTCCACCGCCGCATCGCTGGCACAACCCACCTCGTCGCCCTGCGTCCGATTCACCCCGGCGACGAGATCACCAACCACTACTGCATCGACCTCTCGGCGGGCGAAGCCTGGAGCTGCGCCTGCGGCTCGGAACGCTGCCTGGGCATGATCCCCGGCGACTTCTTCGACCTGCCGCTATCGCTACAAATCGAACTCCAGCCCCTGCTCTCCGAGTGGTTCATAGCTGAACACGTGGATCAACTCGAGGCGCTGATGCGCGAGGCCGGGTTAGACCAGGTGAGCCGCTAGTATTACGCCGTCCCGCAGCGCCCCTGGTGTATCCACGCCGCCGCCGGGGTGCTTTCGTAGCTCAGAGGCGTCATTTCCGGCGGGTCACACCGTGATCACGACCTTCCCCTGGGGGTGTCCCTCTCCGAGGTACCTGAGCGTTTCGGCGGCCTCGCTCAGCGCGTAGCGTCGGTCGATGGCCGGCGTCACGCTTCCGTCCTCGATCAGCCCCCGCAGGACGAGCAGGTCATCCCTGCTGAGCTTCGAGATGAACGGGACCGCCTTCTGGCTCCCGCGCATCGAAGCCACGCGCATCCCCGCGAAGTGACTCAGAGGCCCGATCCAGCGATTGGCCTTCGGTCCCCGGCCACGACGACGGTCGCCCCGGGACTCAGCACCCGCTTGCACTCCCGCCACGGCCGGCTCCCCGCGACGTCCAGCATCAGGTCGTAGCGCCGGTCGCTGCGCGTGAAGTCTTCTCGCGTGTAGTCGATGACGTGGTCCGCCCCAGCGATGATGATGGCGACAACTAGCGTCGGTCCCGCGCGGTTGCGATTCATGGAGTCACTTCTCGGCAGGCTCCGCGAAGCCGGCTTCTCAGCGGACATGACCCATCACGCCTACCACGCCCTGGACAGCCACATCACGGGATTCACGCTCTGGCAGGTCAGCTTTCCGTTCGAGACCGCGGAGCAGCTCAAGGGCATGGCGCAGGCCCTCCTCCGCGAGCTCCCGGCCGGCGCCTACCCCTACGTCGTCGAGCACGCTGAGCAGTACCTCGCGCAGCCCGGCCCCGGTACTCCCAGCGAGTTCGAATTCGGCCTCGACCTGATCCTCGACGGTCTCGAGAGAGCCCGCGACACCGCCTAGACTTCGGCGCTGCTAGCTCCAGGGCGTCCCGAAGCGCTCCCTGTGTACCACCTCGCCGATCGGCCTGCGCTTCTTCTTGCCCTTGCCCAGCTTCTTCACCGGATAGCCGAACGGCACTACCCCCACGAGCTGCACGCTGCTCGGCAGCCCCAGCTCGGCGTTGACGTCGCCCAGCGTGCCGTCGAAGCCCACCCAGTTCGAGCCGACGCCCTCTGCCCACGCCGTCAGCACCATCGACTGGATCGCCCGGCTCGTGTCCGACACCCCGAAGACCGATTCCTTGTCGTAACCCACGGCGATCGCCACCGGCGCCTCGGCAATGTACGGTCCCGTCTTCGCCAGTGGCGCCAGGCGCTTCAACGTCTCGCGGTCCTCCACGACGACGAAGTGCCACGGCTGCCCGTTGCGGCTGCTCGCCGTCAGGTGCGCCGATTCAACGATGCGCTGGATCACCTCGGCCGGCACCGGCTTGTCCTGAAACGCCCGCACCGCCAGCACCGTCCGTACCGCCTCAAATGTCTCC
>DATDOP010000154.1:0-3962 GCA_035293185.1 Dehalococcoidia bacterium
TGAATGACTTCGGCGTTCATGATTGACTCCTGTCTCTTTGCCCAAATCAGGGAGTGACCCGCAGGTCTCCCACCATCTCCGGGTGCAAGCTGCAGAAGAAGTGATAGCTGCCTGCTTCGTGCGCCGCGAACACGAAGCTGCTGGTGCAGGGCCCTGGGCACGTCTCCGTGCGGCCGCCACCGACGACGTTGACTCCGAGATCGTGAGGCACGCTTGAGTCCTCGTTCTTCATGATCAGCGTCACCACGGCATGCGCCTGAATCGTCAGCGCGGCCGGCGAGAAACTGAGATTGCGGGCGACGACGGTCAGCGTTATCGGGTCCACGGCTGGCGGCGCCGCCGTAGGCAACACCGGCTCGGCCGGACGAATCGTCGGCGGCGGCTGCGAAGCCACGGTCACCGCCGTCGCCGACGGCTCGGGTGACGGCGCAACGGTCGGGGGTACTGGCGTTGCGGCGACGGTCGCCACGGAAGCGACAACCGGCGTCGCGACTGTCTCTGCGCCGGGCGTTGGCGATGACGCCTTCCGTTCGCCACCGCCGCTACAGCCAACCATGGTCAGGGTTAATAACAGCAGGCCTAGCCAGCCTGCCGGCCTGCAGGCGCGCGAGGGGGCCGGCGCTGGCCCCCTCGTCTTGCCGTTGCTACGAGCGCCGGACCGCATACGCCGCGAATCCGGCCGCGCCGATTGCCAGGCCTGCGCCGGCAAGCCAGCCGAATTGCCAGACCCCGTTCGTGGCCGGCGCGGCCAGGCCGCCGTCACCGGTACTCGGCGGGCTGATTGCCGAAGCGGAAGGCAGCCTGAGCTGGCCGCGCGCGAAGCCGCTGGGAATGCCCGTCGAGTGAATGTTGACGTAGAGGTTGCCGGCCCTCAGGTCGGCCACGTCGGCTTCCGTCAGCATGATCGAGCCGGCGATGCTATCGAACGGCGCCACGGCGAGCGTATACACCGGCGGGCCGGCCGTGCCGGCGGGCGCTCGGTGAATGTGCGACGCCGTCACCTGGTTGGACGAGAGGCCGCGCAGCCAGACAGCGTACGTCAGCTCCCTGGTCTGATCGTTGAACGTGAAACGCGCGAAGCCGCTTCCCGGGCTGGCGGCAGCCGGCACTTCATTCGCTCCGGCCATTTCGACCTCGAATGTCGTGACCGCCGCTTCGGCCCCCGTTCCTGTCGACAGGACGCCGCCGATGCCCAGCACCATACCCGCCGCGAACACGGCCGCGGCTACGATTCCCCTGCCTTGCCTGTTAGAGATTCCTGCGAAATGACGCAATGTCTTCCTCCTTCTGAGTGGTGCGTAAAATCGCGGCCTTGTTCGCCGCAGCCGGGCCCGGCGCCGGCCCGATGACGCGCCGGCCATCGTCAGAACAAGGCGACGATGGCCGGCTTCGCCACGGGACGGTCCCGGCCTTCCGGCCAGAGACACCGCAAGCAGAGGTTAGGCAGGCTGGACGGCAGCGGCTTCCGCCGAACCGCTCAAGTTGTAGGGATCAGTTCAGGAGGCTATTGGGTAGAAACGCCCAGCGGCAGCGCAGGCTCCCTCGCCCGGCTCAGCGCAAAGGCTGTCGCCTCCGAGCGATTGCGCACACCGAGGCGGGAATATAGGTCGGCGATGTGTCGCTGCACCGTGCGCTCGCTGAGGACCAGTGATTCGGCGACCTCCCGCGTGGTCTTTCCCAGCGCGAGAAGCTGTAGAACCTCGCGCTGTCGCGTTGAGAGCGACGCGGCCGCTACTCGGTCGATCGGGCTCTCGACGTCGGGCTGTAGCGGCGGCAACTCCCGCAGGAAACCCAGCGCAGCCCGCACGACCTGTACGTCATCAGGTTCGAGGTCGCCCTTCAGGAAGACGAGCCTGGCTTCCGGGATTCTAGCCGCCAGCCTCTCGCCTTCCTCCGAGCTGAGCCAGTGCTGACGCTCGGAGTGCAACAGCAGGACCGGCACGGTCAGTTGAGGAATAAGCTGACTGACGTCAGATTCCGCGAAGCCACGCACCAGGCGCACGTAGTCTTGCTGAGTCGCGCTGTCCTTGGCAAAGGCAATGCCGAGCTCCTTCATCCCCTCCGGGGCCTTGGCGGCAAAGGTCAGGCTGAGAAACAGGTCCCAGTTCTGCTCGGCGAGCGGCAGCATGGAGACCAGCGGCCAGGCGTGGAACGACTCGCTGGTGCAGATCAAGATCAGGGCGTGAACCCTGTTCGGATGCTCAGCGGCGAATTGGATCGCGATGTGGGCGAAGCCACCATACGCGACCATGACGAAGCGCTGGAGTTGGTTTGCTTCCAGCACGGCATCAAGGTCTCTGCGGTAGTCCTCCAGCGTTGGGTCCGAACGAAGATCCCGCGTAGACAAGCCTTGGCCCCGGCTGTCGTAGAGGTAAACCCGCCAGGACTCCGCCATACCACGCGCGTACATCGGCCCTGTCCACCTGCGCTGGACGTGGTTCACGTGGAAGGGGAGATAGACCAGCGGCGGGCCCTTGCCTTCGACGATATACGCGATGTCGAATCCATCGGAGGTAGTCGTGTAGCGGACAGTGGGCGCATCCATCGTGACCGCCATTCTAGGCTTGAAACACGTAGGTTACCAGCACTGTCACGGCTCGACGGCCGGCGCTAATTGTCGCGCTGATCGTCGACCTGAACCTGGAACCCTGAGACTCGCCCCCGTACGCGCGCTTCCGCGATCCGCTTGAAGGCCGCCGCCTCTTCATCCGCGTTCGTCACCAGCAGCACTTCGAACGTCCCGAATTGGAGCACTTCCCGCCAGACCAGGCCGTTCTCGAACGAGTCGAGTGCCGCCTGAGCATCCGCTGTGTCCACGAGGACGTAGGTCACAACGAGGTCGTCCGTCGGTATGAAGCCCACCGGCGTCGAATAGACGATGGGCGTTGGGATGTAAGACACGCGCTCCAGCCGCTGCGGCGCGGGTTGGGCGCGCGCGTCGAACGCACCCAGCGCAGCGGCGCCCGCCACGATGAGCGCCACCAGAGGAAAGCTCATCAGGTACTGGGTGCGCGCGATGCGCCAGGCCTTGGCGCGGAGCCAGCGTAACCGGCGTCTAGGTCGTCTCATCTCCCCAGGTCACGATGTAGCCATCGGCAGCAGATGTCAAATCCTGCATCGCTGTCCCGCCGTGACGCTTTCGCGGATACTCCATCTCAAGACAACCAACGGGGGAGACAGACATGACCACGAATCAGCTCAGCGGCCAGGTCGCCATCGTCACGGGCGGCGGGCGCGGCTTCGGCCAGGCGATCGCCAGGGCGCTGGCGGCCGGCGGCGCCGCCGTGACCGTCACGTCGCGCACGCCATCGCAGGTCGCGGAGACGGCTGCGGCGATCGAGGCGGCGGGTGGCCGGGCGCTCGCCCTGCAGGCCGACGTCAACTCGCAGGACGACTGGCAGCGCGTCGTCCGCGAGACCGAATCGAAGCTTGGACCGGTCACCCTGCTCGTCGCCAACGCCGCGCTCAGCGACCCCGCCGGTCCGATCTACGAGGCGGACCCCGACGTCTGGCAGAAGACCCTGGACACCAACGTCATGGGCTCGGTCCGAGGTGCGCGGGCGGTGCTGCCCGGCATGGTCTCGCGCGGCGCCGGCCGCCTGATCATCATCTCCAGCGGCGCGGCTCTCGCTGCTACGCCCTACACCAGCCCTTACCGCGTATCCAAGGCGGCCCTGCTGCGTTTGGCCGAAATCCTCGCGCTGGAGGTCAAAGACCACGGCATCAGCGTCTTCGCGATCCATCCCGGCGTGATCAACTCAACGATCCTCGACTCCGCGGTGCGCACGGAAGAGGGGCGCAAGTGGGTGCCGCACATGGCGCGCATGGTCGAGTCCGGCACGGCGCTCACCGGCACCGAGCAGTGCGCCGAATGCTGCGTCTTCCTCGCCTCCGGCGCCGCCGACGCCCTCAGCGGCCGCTACCTCAGCGCCACCGAGGACTACCGCGCCCTGGCAGCCCGC
>DATDOP010000155.1:0-8210 GCA_035293185.1 Dehalococcoidia bacterium
TCCTCCTCGCCGTGGGTGGCCCGGGCATCGGTGCGGGCGATGACCAGCAGGTCGGGGTCGGTGCGGGCGTCGAGCGCGGCTTTCAGCTTGCCCACCATCTCTTCGGCGGTTATCACCTGTTTACCGGCCAAGTGCCCGCACCGCTTCGGGAATTCCTGATCCTCGAATTGCAGCGCGGCAACCCCGGCCCGCTCGTACTCTTTCACGGTGCGCTGCACGTTCAGCGCGTTACCGTAGCCGGTGTCCGCGTCGACGAAGATCGGAATGTCACATGCTGCCGTGACTCGTTGCGTGGCCTGCGTCATCTCCTCACGGCCCATGAAGCCCACGTCCGGCAACCCGTACACGTAGGCCGCCGTCTGCGAGCCCGCCAGGAAGAACGACTCGAGGCCGGCAGCCTGGACCATGCGCGCCGCCAGCGGACTGAAGCCGCCGGGCATCAGCAGGAGCTTCTTGTCTCGCAACAGTCGCTGAAGTTTAGTCGTGACCTTCTCGGTTGCTGCCGCCACTTCGCCCTCCTCGCGAGCGCTGGCCGGCTGCCTCATGGCTCCGGCCGGACTTAGAGGTCGATGATGATTTTCAGCGAATTGTCCAACTTCTGGCTGTACATCTCAAACGCCCTGCCCACCTGGTCGAAAGGAACGCGATGCGTCGCCTGGTAGGACAAGTCCAGCCTGCCGCGCGATACGAGATCGACGACCGCGGCGACTGTCCTGGCCCTTTCGCCCACGCGCGCGCTGCTGGTCGCGATCATCCTTGGCAGGCGTTCGTACATTCGCTCCCAGTCCAGCAAGACGGGACCTTCGTCGTGCTGCAGCCCGAACAAGATCGCGGTTCCCTGGGGCCGCAAGGCCTGGAACATCTGGTTGAACGCCTCCGGTCGCCCGCACGCTTCGACGACCACGTCAGCCATGGCGCCTTCTGTGATCTCTTTGATCCTTTCGACCAAGTCATCACTGGAGACGTTGACCGTATGCGTCGCGCCGAGACGCCGGGAGTGCTCCAGGCGGTAATCATGGCGGTCGGCAGTGATGACCTGCAGCGCGCCACCACGCACGAGCAGATCTGTGAAGTTGAGACCTATGGGACCCTGGCCGATGACTACGACGCGTTGCCCGAGCAGCGTCCCCATCTGCTGACAGGAATAGAGGACCGTCCCCGCCGGCTGGCAGAGCACGGCGAGCCTCGGATCGACACCTTCCTTCAACTGCACGATCTCCTTGACGGGAACCGCGGCGAACTCAACGAGGCCTCCCGTCAAAGCGATGACGGTCTCGCCCTCGCGAAACCTCGGGTCATGGCTCTCAACGATCTCGCCGACGCACTCGTGGCAAGGCGCTCCGACCGGCAACGGATAGCTCTCCTCGGGCAGACTGCGGTCGTACGTCCGCAGGTCGCTTCCGCACACCGAGAGATGCTTCATCCGGACGAGGACCTCTCCCTCTTTGATCTCGGGCATCTCCGCATCGAGGAGTTCGAACTGCCTCGGACCCACCAGCCTCGCAGCTTTCATGGCCTCTTCCTCTGTAGAACTAGGCTTCGCGGATGACGGGATTGCTCAGCGTGCCGATCCCTGAGAGCTCGATATGGACGGTGTCACCGTGCTTGATGTTCTCCGGCACGCCGTCCGTGCCGAGCCACATGACGTCACCGGGGTAGATCGTGTTGTACTTCGTCACCTCGTGAATGAAGGTTGCCGCCGAGAAGATCATGTCGGACGTCTTGAAGTCCTCGACCAGGCGGTCGTTAATCCGGATCCTGGTGCGCATACTCTCCAGGTCGACCTCCGTCACTATCCACGGCCCCATCGGCTTGAACGTGTCGGTGTTCTTGCTGCGCCAGAAGGTGCGGTCGTTGCGCTGCCAGACGCGCTCGCTGACGTCGTTGCCGATCGTCCAGCCCAGGACGTAGTCGAGCGCGTCTGCTATGGAGACGTTGCGGGCCTGTTTGCCGAACACGGCCACCAGCTCACCTTCGTACTGCACCTCTGCGGAAGCGTCTCGCGGGATGACGATGGGTTCGCCGTGGGCGATGAGGGCGTTGTTGGCGCGGTAGCCGATATCGGCCTGGGTGGGAAAGACGGGCTGAGCGCCGCGCATCGCAGCCATCCTGATGACGTGATCGCGGTAGTTGATGCCGGCGCAGTAGAAGGTCGACGGCACGACGGGGACCAGCAGCTTCAGCGCGGCGAGATCGTGGCTGCGGCGGGTGAGTGAGTATTCGGTGAAGGGGCTGCCTGCGACTTCGGCGACCCGATCGCCCTCCACCAGGCCGTAGCGTTGCGTGTCACCGAGCTGAAACCGGCACCAGATCATGACTGTCTCCTTCGCGCAAGCAGACGATACAGCGCGAAGGGGACGTACGACGATGGGTCATCGTGGGGAGAAGGGGCGTTGCGGGATCAGTTCAACGCAAGTCAGGGCGGGTTCTGGCGTTCGTAAACCTGGGCTCCCGGGCCGTCATAGGCCAACGCATACCCAGGTGCCGCCGCCAACGATTCGCGCAAAGCGAGGCAGCAATCGTCCCTGGTGATGTAGACGTGGGTGTAATCGACGTCCTGCACCGGCCGCCAGGCTTCCAGGCAGGCTACGTCTGCCGTGACGCAACGGCGCAGGTCCTCATAACGGGCCCTGGCGGCGGGATAGCCCTCCGCGCCGCGCAACCATTCGCGACCCTGAACCGTCGCCAGGTTGTGCCGCTCGGCGAGCACCGGCAGCCACTCGCCGGTGTGATCGAAGCCCCACTGACCCGTATCGGCGATGACCAGAAACCGGCTGTCCACGGGCGTGTTGTCCCGGATCCACTCGAATGACGCCGCTTCGCCTGGAGGCCGCCCTGACCAGGCGTCAACGGCATTGAGGGTACTGTTGGTGATGCTCACCGCTATCGCTGCCAGGAACAGGACACCTGCTGCCGCCCCGGTTGTCTCCAGGCCGCGAAGCACCCTGGTCCTCATCGACCCCAGAGATCTTTGGGGCCGCAACCTCGGCAGAAGCCAGCCGCTCAATGAACCGAGGAGCAGTGCTGCGGAGATCCCGAGCGAGAAATCGACGTTGCGCCCGCCAAAGTAGAGCGAGGCGACCAGCAATGCCGGCACGAACCAGCGCCGGCTCAACGGCAGCGCCAGCAGCCCGATGGGCGCCATGGACCGGGCTGCGCCTGAATCGAGGGCGCCGAGATACGGCTCGAGGCCGTGTCGCTCGACGACGATCCCCCACCAGGGAGCGGTGAGGGCCAAGGACAGGACGGCAACACCCGCAGGGTAGATGAGGTCGCGCCAGGACCGGGTGAAGGCGCAGAGCATAACGACGTAGAAGAGGGCTACCAGCCAGGCCATCTCCAGGTGAGACAGCACGGTCAGGGCCATGAACAGCGCGGCGAGCAGCGCTCGCCGCGGGCGCGCGTCGTCCTTAGTGAGGCGGTAGAGGTGGTAGAGCGCCAGGATGGCAAAGAAGAGGCCAAAGGAGCGCGGCAGTCCTCCCCCCATGATCAGCTGCACGAAGCTTGAATGGACAGCAAAGAACGCCGTCGCCACGAGGGACGCGTCGACGCGTCTGAGAATGGACTTCGCCAAGACGTAGAACACCGGGACGGTCAGGCAGCTGACGATCAGCGGCAGGAATCGCAGTACTTCGAGGCTGTCGATTGCGAAGACGTCGCTGATCAGGGCGGCGACGTAGAAGGTCAGAGGCGAGTACGCGAACGGGATGTCGATCTCGTCATACACGACGAAATTCGGTAGCGCGTAGCCGTTCGCCTTGATCTGCTCGATGATGGCGTAGAACATGCCGCCGTCGCCGAGCGGCAGGGTGTCGCCGAGGGCCAGGTAGAGACGTTGAGTAAACGCGGCCAGCGTAATCAGCGTGACGATGACCACCGGCCACGCGACCTCCCGGAGTCGCGTCAGTACGAAGCCCTGGGATGCGAGACTCGATTGGGCTGCCGCCTTTGCCTGTAGACGCCTGACGGCGGGATCGGCTGTCATCTACTTGAGTATCGGCAGCTACGGTTCTCCGCGAGACAATGCGGCCGCTTGCCTGCGACGCCGGCGCCAGCTGAGTGGCGGTTGTGCTACGCGGGCTTCGCCACGACGCGATTGCGCAGGACGCCGATCAACGGCGAAGAGACCTCGACCAGGTCACCGACCTTGAGAAACAGCTTGTCGCTGGTGAAGCCGCCGCCTTCGACGCGCGGCGTAGAGTCCATGGCGGTGCCCTTGCAGGTACCGGCGGCGATCATGTCGCCGGGCCTGAAGGTGGTGTCGCGGGTGACGTACTCGAGGTAGTCAGCGAAGCTGAAAGTCATGTCGCGGGTGTTGCCGCTCTGGCGCAGCTGGCCGTTGACGTGGGTCTGGAAGGGAACGTCCTGGGGGTCGGTGATTTCACCGACGCTGATAACCGGCCCGATGGAGGAGGAGCCGTCCCAGTTCTTCATCGACGCGAAGGACAGCGTGCCGACGGCGTTGTCGCGCTGATCGCGGGCGCTCCAGTCGTTCTGCAGGGTGTAACCCCAGACGTAATCGAGCAGATTTGAACCCTTCGCGTCTTTGGCGGGCTTGCCCAGGACGATGGTGACCTCGCCTTCGTAGTCGAGGTACTCAGTCTTCGCGGGGTAGGTGATGTCGTCTTCGGGGTCCGCGACGAAGGACGGGAGCTTCCAGAAGCCGCCGATGCCGCGCTGCCGCGACCGCTCCTTGACCTGCTCCATGGTCACGCCGGGGTCCTGGGCGCGCATCATGTCGAAGAGATGATCGGCGTAGTTGGCGCCGGCCATGCAGAGCTTGACGCCGCGGTGCGCGAGCGGGGCGTGCAGCCTGGTAGCGCTCAGAGGGATGATCAGCGCTTCCCCGCGGGGCCCGAGGTGGTCGCCGGCGCGCTGCGTGAGATACTCGACCGCCAGCTGAGCGCCCGCGACGGCCTTGTCGCCGAGCTGAATGAAGTGCTCGAGGTTGGCCGGCGTGGTGGCAGCGGCCGCGGCGTAAGGGACGGGGTGGTCCTGCAGCTCACGAGCCAGCTTGGCGTAAGCGCCTTCGACGTCGATGACGTCCTCGCCGGCGACGATGCCGACGCGATGTTCGGGGCCGTAGACTGCAACCTTCACTGGCGTCTCCTTAGCTGACTCTTTCGAAGATGGTGGCGATACCCTGGCCGCCGCCGATGCACAGCGAAACCAGGCCATAGCGGCCCTTGCGGCGCTCGAGTTCGTGCATGAGCTTGACCGTGAGAATGGCGCCTGTCGCGCCGACGGGGTGCCCGAGGGCGATGGCGCCGCCGTTGGGGTTCACCTTTGCCGGATCGAGACCGAGGCTGACGCTGCAGGCTGCGGCGACGGAAGCGAAGGCTTCGTTGAGCTCGACGACGTCGATGTCCTCGACGGTCAGGCCGGCCTTTGCGAGCGCCTTTTCGACGGCCGGGATCGGGCCGGAGCCCATGATCTCCGGCCGCACGCCGGCCTCGGCGCGGGCGACGATGCGCATTCGCGGCGTCGCGCCGAGCTGCCGGGCCCGCTCGGCGCTCATCAGGACGAGCGCCGCGGCGCCGTCGTTGATGCCGCTGGCGTTGCCCGCTGTGACGCTGCCGCCTTCCTTGAACGCGGATGACAGCCCGGCCAGCGACTCGGCTGAGGTCTCGCGGGGGTGTTCGTCGCGGTCGATGATGATGGTGTCGCGTCCCTGCTTCACCTCAATCGGGACGATTTCGTCGCTGAAGCGCCCGGCGGCGATGGCGGCAGCGGCCCGCTGCTGGCTGCGCAGGGCGTATTCGTCCTGGACCTGGCGCGTGACTTCGAACTCGGTCGCGAGGTTCTCTGCGGTGATGCCCATGTGGTAGCGGTTGAAGGGGTCGGTGAGGACGTGGAGAATGCCGTCCTCCAGCGTGCCGTCGCCGAGGCGGTAGCCGGAGCGGGCGTTGCGCAGGTAGTGCGGCAGCCGCGTCATGTTCTCGGCGCCACCGGCGACCACGACATCCGCGTCGCCGCACTGGATCCAGCGGGCCGCGGTGTTGATGGCTTCGAGGCCGGAACCACAGATCCGGTTGACGGTGTAGGCCGGCACTTCGAGCGGCAGGCCGGCCTTTACGGCGGCGTGACGGGCGATGTAAGCGTCTTCCATGACCTGCCCGACGCAGCCAAGGACGACCTGGTCGACCTGCCGCGGCTCGATGCCGCTGCGCTCGACGGCGGCCCTGATCACGGCCGCGGCGAGATCGGACGCCGGGGTGTTGGCGAAACCGCCCTGAAAGCGGCCAATGGCAGTGCGCACGCCGCCGACTACGACCACGTCATCCATTAGAGGTCCATCACTTTCACGTTGTCTGCATTGAGATTCGCAGCGGTCGCGGCCCGCACTTCGTCGAGGGTCACGCCGGGAGCGAGCTCCGCGAGGACCAGGCCGGCGGGAGTCACCTCGATCACCGCCAGGTTTGTGACGATGAGGTCCACGCAGGAGCGGGCGGTCAGGGGGTAGGTGCACTGCTCGAGGATGCGAGGTTCGCCGCCGCGTGTGGTGTGCTCCATGGCGACGATGACGCGTTTGGCGCCGGCCGCGAGGTCCATGGCGCCGCCGATGGCACCGCCGCCGCGCGCGGCGACGGCCCAGTTCGCGAGGTCGCCCCGCGCGGAAACCTGGAGGCCGCCGAGAACGGTGAGGTCGACGTGGCCGCCGCGGATCATGGCGAAGGAGGCGGCGCTATTGAAGAAGGTGGCGCCCGGGTTGAGGGTCACGGGCTGGCCGCCGGCGTTGATCAGGTCCTGGTCGAAGTTGGCCTCGTTGGTGATGATCTCACCGTAGCCGAGGATGCCGTTTTCGGCGTGCAGGGTGACGACCGCATCCCGCGGCAGGAAGTTGGCCACGAGGGTCGGCAGGCCGATTCCGAGGTTGACGACCATGCCGTCACGCAGCTCCCGCGCCACGCGCAGGGCGATGAGCTCTCTAGTTAAACCAGCGGACGTCATGGCTCGGCCCCTGGACGATGCGGTGGACGAAAACCGACGGTGTAACGATCACCTCCGGGTCCAGCTCTCCCGGCTCGACGATCTCTTCGACTTCGGCGATGGTGACCTTCGCCGCGGTGGCCATGATCTCGTTGAAGTTGCGGGAGGCCTTGCGGTAGACGAGGTTTCCCAGGCGGTCCGCCTTGTAGGCGCGGATGAAGGCGAAGTCGGCGGTGAGGGCGCGCTCCATGAGGTATTCCCGCCCATCAAAGGTCTGAAGCTGTTTGCCTTCGGCGACGACGGTGCCGACGCCGGTGGGCGTGTAAAACGCGGGGATGCCGGCGCCGCCGGCGCGAATGCGCTCCGCCAGTGTGCCCTGTGGCACCAGCTCGAACTCCACTTCGCCTCTGGCGTACTGCTGCTCGAACCGGCTCTGGCGCTTGGCCCAGGGCCGGATGGCAAATGAGGCGATCATCTTTTTGATTTGACGCTTTTCGCAGAGGATGTCCAGCTTGTCGCCGAGGCCGATGTTGTTGGCGATGCCGGTGAGATTTTGGGCGCCGAGCTCGTTGAGGGCGAGGATCAGGTTGGTGGGGCTGCCGGCAGAGGCGAAGCCGCCGAACATGATCGTGGCGCCGTCGAAGACGTCGTGGATGGCGGCGGCCGGGCTGTCGTAGACCTTGTTCATCTCTGCGCGAGCATTGTCACACCGTCCGTCCCAGGATGCGAGCGCCCGGGCGCGCGGTGTAGGGGTGGATCCGGGGCTGCCCAGGCGTGGGAGGACTCTGTTCGGATGACCTCGCTGCCGGACTCTCCGGTACTTCGGCTTAGAAACCAGGTGAGCCTGAAGCTGGCCGCGGATGCCGCGGTCCGGCTATCCCGAGGGCGGGCAGGTCGACCGACGCTGGGTTGACGAGCCGCTCGACGGAGCTGCGAACGACGAATGCGACGGTGACGAGCAAGAACATGCGAGCGTCCGGCCGAGGAGACGCCTCTTGTCACTCAGGTCAGTGACGGGGTCCACCACTTCAGGTTAGGGGAGCGAGGTCGACCGGCGCCACGCTCGGAGCGGGATTACGGCGCAAAGTCTGCTCTGGCCGGCTGGTACCTGGGGTCAGGAACGGCGAGACGCCAGGGGTGGTGGGCCCAGGTCGCCGGGAAGCTCAAGCGCATGAACTACGGCTGTGCTCAGCTGCCCGAGTCCTGCCATGGCTGCTACGTCAGCCAGCCGGCCTTCGCTGAAGTGATCGGAGCTGAGGTAACAGCTCGTCGGCAGCGTC
>DATDOP010000156.1:0-2796 GCA_035293185.1 Dehalococcoidia bacterium
GAGCCGATGCCCATGCCGATGACCACCATCGCGGCGACCGCGGCCATCGAGCTGGAATTGACGTCGAGGCGGGTGAGCATGACCATGCCGATGCTGATCAGGGCGCTGCCGGTGATGATGAAGGGCCGGTAGCGGCCCATGCGCGTAGCGATGATGCCGCAGCCGGTGCTGGCCACGACCATCGTCAGCATCATCGGTGAAGTGACGAAGCCGGAATGCGAGGCAGAGGTGCCGAGCACGCCCTGGACGAACATGGGCATGTAGTTGACGGCGCCGAACAGGCCCATCCCGGTGATGAACGAGAGGAAGGTGGCGACGGCGAAGAAGCGGCTCTGGAAGAGCATGAGCGGGATGATCGGCTCCGGCACTCGGGATTCGTTCCAGAGGAAGACAACCATGGCGACGGCGGAGAAGGCGAAGAGCGAGATGATCTCGACGGAGGTCCAGGCGAAGTCGCCGCCGGCCCAGACCAGCGCGAGCAGCAGCGGGACCGTGGTTGCACCGAGGAGGGCGGCGCCGGTGTAGTCGATGGGGCGGTGGGCGCCGCCGGCGACCTTGCGGGGGTAGTAGCGCCAGAGCAGGACGAAGGCGAACACGCCGATGGGGATGTTCATGTAGAAGATCGCGCGCCAGCTGATTTCGTCGGTCAGGTAGCCGCCGAGGGTGGGGCCGAGGACGCTGGCCAGGCCGAAGACGCCGGTGAACAGACCCTGGTACTTGCCGCGCTCGGCGGGCGGGAAAAGATCGCCGATGATCGCGAAGGCGTTGCCCATGAGCATGCCGGCGCCGACACCCTGGACGGCGCGCCAGACGATCAGCTCTTCGATGCTGCCGGAGGTGCCGGCGAGGGCAGACGCGATGAGCAGGATGGTGATGCCGCCGAGGAAGAAGGGCTTGCGGCCGAAGATGTCGGAGAGCTTGCCGGCCAGCGGAACGACGGTGGTGCTGGTGAGCATGAAGGAGGTGAACACCCAGCTGAAAAGGTGCAGGCCGCCGAGCTCGCCGACGATCCGCGGAAGGGCGGTGCTGACCGTGGTCTGGTTGACGGCGGAGACGAGCAGGCCGAGCAGTGTGCCGGTCAGGATGACCTTGCGCTGGAAAGGCGTGAGGTCCATTGGGATGTAAGACGGCATCATGCCCGCGGGCATGCCGCCTGTTGTTCGTGTGTCGCTAACATTTCGTGCCATGCGAAGTATTATAGGCGATCAGAATCGGAATCGGCGCGAGAAAGCGTCTATACCTGAATAGAAGTTCTCGTGTTCGCGATCGCACGGGTTGCGCTGGTTTGACAATCGAGGGTGGCGACGAATAATGCTGAGAGGAACCGCAGTCAGCCGGAGGTAAGCATGCTCAGCGCCCAGGACAACGAAATGCTCGCGAAGACAGGCGCCGGGACGCCGATAGGCGAGCTGTTCCGGCGTTTCTGGCTGCCGGCGCTGCTGCCGTCCGAGCTGCCGGAGGCGGATTGCCCGCCGATCCGTACGCGGCTCCTGGGCGAGGACCTGGTGGCGTTTCGCGACACTTCGGGCAAGGTGGGCTTCGTGACGCAGGCGTGCCCGCACCGCGGCGCGTCTTTGTTCTTCGGGCGCAACGAGGAAGATGGACTGCGCTGCGTCTACCACGGCTGGAAGTTCGACCGCAGCGGCGCGTGTGTCGATATGCCATCGGAGCCGGCGGAATCGAACTTCAAGAGCAAGGTGCGGGTGCGCGCTTACCCTGCGGCGGAGTTCGGCGGTGTGGTCTGGATCTACATGGGACCGCCGGAGAAGCAGCCGGAGCTGCCGCTGTACGAGTGGTTCCTGGGCAACCACGAGCACGAGCCGACGATCTACAAGTGGATGCAGGAGTGCAACTGGGCGCAGGGGCAGGAAGGCAACATCGATACGGCGCACGTGACCTTCCTGCACCGGCGGTTCGAGAACTTCGGCTTTCGCGGCACGAACCCGGACCTGGCGCCGTATCTGGAGGTGATGCCCACTGACTTCGGCTTCGTCTACGGCGGACGGCGCGTGACGCCGGAGGGCAAGTACTACTGGCGCTGCACGCCGTACGCGATGCCCGGCTTCACGACGATCCCGGGCGGGAGCAGCATCGGCGCGGGGTTCTTCGTGCTGCCGGTGGACGACGAGCACTGCTGGTGGTGGACGATCTCGCCGCGTCGCGACAGCCCCAGCGCCCCGGGCAACAACGGGTTTCCTTACCTGGAGCTGATCCCGGGCACGTGGCGGATGACACGCAACAAAGACAACGACTACGGAATCGACCGGGAGATGCAGAAGACGGTGAACTACACCGGCCTGCCGACAAACCGGACGCAGGATGCCGCGGTGATCGAGTCGATGGGGCCGATCATGGACCGGACGCACGAGCACCTGGGCCGGTCGGACGCGGCGATTATCTACATGCGGCGCCTGATGATCGAAGCGGCGAAGCAGCTGCAGCGAGGCATCGAGCCGGAGATATTGCAGCATCCGGAGTGGAGCCGGGTGCGGCCGCTGGACATCGTCACGGAGGAGCCAAAGATGGTGCCGCTGTGGCAGCAGCACTACGCGGAGTACATGCGGCTGGAGCCGCTGGCCGTGCCCGCGCCCGTGAGCTAGAGGGAACTCAGGGTCCGGCCGGACCTTCGCCGGCCCGCCGGCGCAGTGCCATTAGCAGCGTGTGCGAATCACGGCTTCATCACAAAGTCGCGACAAGTTTCGCGATATTTAACCGGTGCATTGAAAAGCACTATGACACGGCCTAGTATTCAACTCTCTTCGACCGTGAGGCTGAAGTTGGACTCTTGTATCCAAG
>DATDOP010000157.1:0-9659 GCA_035293185.1 Dehalococcoidia bacterium
GTGATCTCCCGGGCGTGGGACGAGCTGGTGGAGCTGGCGGAGAAGGCGCAGATCCCGGTGATCACCACGCTGCTGGGCATCGGCGGCTTTCCGGGCACGCACGAGCTGAACATGGGCATGCCGGGCATGCACGGCATGTACTGGAACAACATGGCGATCAGCGAAGCCGACCTGATCATGGGCATCGGGATGCGCTTCGACGACCGGGTCACCGGCAGCCTCAAGGACTTCGCGCCGAAGGCCAAGATCATCCACATCGACATCGACCCGGCGGAGATCGGCAAGAACCTGGCGCCGGCGGTGCCGATCGTGGGGGACGTGAAGCAGGTGCTGACTGTGCTGAACCGCGAAGTCGGGCCGGCGCGTCACGACGAGTGGCGGGCGTGGATAGACGAGCAGCGCTCGAAGCACCCCTCGATCATCATCCCGGAGACGGACCAGCTGCTGCCGCAGTACGTGATCAAGTCGATCTACGACGCTTCCGGCGCGGACGCCTACTACGTGACGGGAGTCGGCCAGCACCAGATGTGGGCGGCGCAGTACTTCTGGGTGGACAAGCCGAACGGCTTCATCACCTCCGGCGGCCTGGGCACGATGGGCTTCGAGGTGCCGGCGGCGATCGGCGCGCAGTTCGCGGACCTGAAATCGACCGTGTGGTCGATCTGCGGCGACGGCGGCTTCCAGATGACCTCCCAGGAGCTGGCGACGGTGGTCGAATACGAGCTGCCGATCAAGTACGCGATCATCAACAACGGCTACCTGGGCATGGTGCGCCAGTGGCAGGAGCTGTTCTACAAGAACAACCTGTCCGCGGTGCGCATGTACCAGCCGGACTTCGTGAAGCTGGCGGAGGCGTACGGAGTGCGCGCGCTGCGCGTCACGGACAAGACGCAGGTGCAGTCGTCGATCGACCTGGCTTTGAGCCACCCCGGGCCGGTGTTGATCGACTTCCAGGTCGAGGAATACGAGAACACGTTCCCGATGGTGCCGCCGGGCGCGGCGCTGCAGCAGACGGTCGATTCGCCGTACCACACGGAAGACGCCAGGACGCGCGAGAAGGAAGGTGTGCGCTGATGGCTTCTCGAGCACAGCATCACACGATCGTCGCGCTGGTCGAGGACAAGCCGGGGGTGCTCAACCGCATCGCATCGAAGTGGCGGCAGCGCGGCTTCAATATTGAGTCGCTGGCCGTGGGGCACTCGGAGATACCGGGCTTGTCGCGGATGACGTTTACCGTCGATGGCGCCACGCACGACGTCGACCAGGTGACGAAACAGCTGTTCAAGGTGATCGAGGTGGTGAACATCACCGACATCACCGACGAGGACGTGGTGGCGCGCGAGCTGGCGCTGATCCGCGTGGCGGCGACGCCGAACACGCGCGGCGCGCTGATCGAGCTGGCGCAGGTGTTTCGGGCCAACATCGTCGACGTGGCGCAGGACTCGCTGATGTTCGAAGTCACGGGCGACGAGGACAAGATCGAAGCGCTGTACGAGCTGTGCCTGCCGTACGGCGTCAAGGAGCTGATGCGCACGGGCCGGATCGCGATGTCGCGTGGCGGGGCCGGCCACCCGGACCTCGAGGACGGGCACCGGCGGTATCGTTCGGCCGGCGAAGGCAAGGCGCAGGTAGGTAGCCTGCTGTGAACGGGCAAACGGGCAAACGGGCAAAACGGTCGTGATAGCGCGATTGGGGATGGGGCCTGAATGACGAAGCATCGCGTATCGATCGTGAAGCGGGCTGACGGCAGCGCCGACGCCTGGGTGGTGGACTTGCCCGGGTGTCGCGCGGCCGCCGGCAGCCTGAGCGACGCGCTGGCGCTGCTGCCCGTCGTGGTGGGCGACCACCTGGCGTGGCTGGCGGGGCACGGCGAGCCGGTTGAGCCCGGCGCCGCGTTCGAGTACGAGGTGACGGACGAGACTGAGCGGCGCGGCGACATCGCGCTGGAGTCAGACCGGGAGCCGATGAGCCGGGCGGAGCTGAACCGGGCGATCGACCACGCGGGCTACGCGCACTCAGACCTGGTGGCGCGGCTGGAGAACCTGCCGGACGTGGTGCTCGACTGGGTGCCACCGGCCTCGGCGGTGAAGATCGACCAGATCTTCCCGGACGTGCGTTCGATGCGCGACATGCTGGCGCACCTGACCACGGTCGAGACCAACTACTACGTGGGGAGTCTCAGCGATGAAGCGCCGCACGCGGTCCTGCCGACGCTGCTGGAGCTGCACGAGCTGACCGCCAAACGGCTGCACGCCTTGCCTGAAGAGTCGCTGGGGCGCGTGTTCACGCGGACGGGGCCGCGAGGCGAGACGGAATGGACGGCGCGCAAGGTCATGCGGCGGATCATCAGCCACAAGCGCTTTCACACGCGCGAGATCGAGCAGCGGCTGTCCTGGCTGACGCTGGGCGTGCCGGAAGTGCTGCCGCAGAATCGGGAATGAGGAGTGACTACGCCGCGGTTTGAAACCCGCGCATGGGAACGGATATGAAAGACAGAACGAGCGATGCTGAGAGGTTCAACCCTCGGCGTTGCGAGACCGGCCTCAGACTCCTACGGCCCTCGCTCGGATGAGAGCGGAGGGCCAGCGGGACCGGGCCGTGCCGGTGACAACCGGGCGGCAGTTTTAGCAGAGGAGGAACTGAGCAATGGCTGACAAGGTACTGATTTTCGATACGAGCCTGAGGGACGGCGAGCAGTCCCCGGGCGTAGCGTTCAACATCCACGACAAGCTGGAGATCGCGCATCAGCTGCAGAAGCTGGGTGTCGACATCATCGAGGCTGGGTTCCCGGCGACCTCGCCGGGCGACCTGGAGGCGGTGAAGGCGGTGGCCAAGGAAGTGCGCGAATCGCGCATCGCCGGGCTGGCGCGTGCCGTGCAACGTGACGTCGACCTCGCCTGGGAGGCGCTGCAGGGCGCCGCGGCGCCGCGGATCCACGTCTTCCTTTCGACGTCCGACATCCACCTGATGCACCAGCTCTCGAAGGACCGGGACACGGTGCGCGAGATGGCGCGGACGATGGTCGCGCGGGCAAAGGGCTACGTCGAGGACGTTGAGTTCAGCCCGATGGACGCGACGCGATCCGAGTGGGAGTACGTCTACCGGATGCTGGAGGACGTGATCGAAGCCGGCGCAACGACGGTGAACATCCCGGACACGGTCGGTTACACGACGCCGGAGGAGTTCAGCGCGTTCATCCACGGCATCCTGGAGAACGTGAAGAACATCCACCGCGCGACGATTTCGGTGCACTGCCACAACGACCTGGGCCTTGCGGTAGCGAACAGCCTCTCGGCGGTGCGGGCCGGGGCGCGACAGGTAGAGACGTGCATCAACGGCATCGGCGAGCGGGCGGGCAACGCGGCGCTCGAAGAGGTCGTGATGGGGATCAAGACGCGGGCCGACTTCTACAAGCTGGAAACGAACGTCAAGACGCGCGAGCTGTACCGGACATCGCGGCTGGTCTCCGACCTGACGGGTATGCTGGTGCAGCCGAACAAGCCCGTGGTGGGCAGCAACGCCTTCCGGCACCAGTCCGGCATCCACCAGGACGGCATCCTGAAGATGCGCGAAACCTACGAGATCATGGACGCGAGGGAGATCGGCTGGCCTTCGGGGAGCGAGATCGTCCTGGGCAAGCTGTCGGGGCGCCACGGGTTCAAGTCGCGCCTGGACGACCTCGGCATCGAGCTGACGACAGAGGAGTTCGAGCGCGCCTTCGAGGGGTTCAAGGAGCTGGCGGACAAGAAGCCGGAAATCACGGACCGCGATATCGAGGCGATCATCGGCGAGGAGCGGCACACGGAAGAGGTGCAGTACAAGCTCGACCTGCTCCAGGTCTCGAGCGGCAACCAGCTGGTGCCGACCGCGACTGTGCGTCTGGAGACGCCGGACGGCTCGCACCTTGTACACACGGCGACGGGCACGGGCCCGGTCGACGCTGCGTACCAGGCGATCAACGCGATGGTCGGTATCGAAAACGAGCTGACCGAGTTCACGGTGAAGAGCGTGACGGAAGGGATCGACGCGCAGGGCGAGGTGGTCATACGCATCCTGTGCAACGGGCGCACGTACACCGGCCGCGGCGCCGACACCGACATACTGGTTGCGGCGGCGAAGGCAATGCTGCAGGCGATCAACCGCGCGCTTAGCGTGGAGACGCAGCAGCAGGACGCACTGGTAAGGTCGAACCCGTAAAGTAAAGTAGACACGTCTTGAAAAAGGAACAGAAGCAAAGTAAAGTATCTGAGGCTGCGGTAGAGTATATCGTCAGCAGCAGAGAAGAGCCTGCCATGAGCACGATCAGCAGCAAGAACCAGATCACGCTGCCGGCCCAGATCCTGCGGGAGATGGGCCTGGCAGCGGGAGACCGTCTGGCCGTCACGCGGGAAGGTAACAGGCTGATCCTGCGCGCCCGTCCCAAGGACTGGATTCGCTATCACGCCGGGAGTCTGGCGGGTCTTTATGGCGCCAGCCGTGAGGAAGAGGGCGAGTATCTGCGCCAGCTGCGGGAAGCTGACGCAGAACGTGACCAGGCGGTAGAGGAGGCGTGGTCTGGCCGAGAACCTCCTGCTCAGCCGTAGCCGCAAGCTCCTCCTCGATACCAACGCGTTCATCTACTTCCTGACGGGACGAGAGCCGTACTTGTCGATTCTCTTGCCGCTGTTTCAGCGGGTGCAGCGAGGAGAGGTGGAGGTCGTCGTGTCAGTGATCACCGAGACGGAGCTTCTGGTGCGGCCGAAACGAGAGGACGACGCGGATGCGGAGGAACGCATCCGCGATCTGCTGTCTGAGGATGGCTTCACGATGGCGGCGGTGGACAGGCAAGTCGCGCGTGGCGCCGCCGCGCTGCGGGCGCGCCATAATCTCGCTCTGGCTGACGCTATAATCGTGGCGACGGCTATAACAACCGGCTGCGAAGCCGTTGTCAGCAACGATGGCAAGTGGAGCCGAGTCACAGAAGTCCCCTTTGTCCACCTGGACGAAGTGGCGCGCAGCGCCCAGGTGAACACACCGTCCCGCCGGCAGTAGTACGAGCAGCTAGAGGCACAGGAGCAGTTGATGGCTGAGCCAAGGACGCTATCTGAGAGGATCTGGGAGAGCCACGTGATCAAGCGTGAGCCCGGCAAACCCGACCTTCTCTACATCGACCTGCACCTGGTGCACGAGGTGACGTCACCGCAGGCGTTCGAGTCATTGCGGCTGTCGGGGCGCAAGGTGCGGCGGCCGGAGCTGACGATTGCGACCGTGGACCATAACGTGCCGACGGCCGACCGCGACAAGCCGTGGCCGGACCCGCTATCGATCGAGCAGGTGGAGGTGCTGGACCGCAACGTCAGCGACTTCGGCCTGACTTACTTCGGGGTTAACGACCAGCGACAGGGAATCGTCCACGTGATCGGGCCGGAGCAGGGTTTGACGCAGCCGGGGCTGACGATCGTTTGCGGCGACAGCCACACGGCGACGCACGGCGCGCTCGGGGCGCTGGCGATTGGCATCGGCACCTCGGAAGTGGAGCACGTGCTGGCGACGCAGACGCTGCCGCAGGCGAGGCCGAAGACGATGGCCGTTGAGGTGAACGGGACGCTGGCGGCGGGCGTGGTGGCGAAGGACGTCATCCTGTCGATCATCCGGACGATTGGGGTCAGCGGCGGTATCGGCCACGTGATCGAGTATCGAGGCGACACGATCCGCAACCTGTCGATGGAGGGGCGGATGACGGTGTGCAACATGTCGATCGAAGGCGGCGCCCGCGCAGGCATGGTCGCCCCGGACGATAAGACGTTCGAGTATCTGGAGGGACGGCCCTTCGCACCGAAGGGCGCCGACTGGGAGAAGGCGCTGGCGTACTGGCAGTCGCTGCCGACGGATGAGGGCGCGACGTTCGACAAGACGGTGACGCTCAAGGCGGAGGACATCCAGCCAAGCGTGACCTGGGGCACGACGCCTGCGCAGAGCGTGCCGGTGACCGGCCGCGTGCCGAACCCGGACAGCTTCGCGGACGCGGGAGCGAAGGAGCTGGGCTGGCGCTCGCTGACGTACATGGACCTGAAGCCGGGGATCGCGATCGAGGAGATCAATCTCGACCGCGTGTTCATCGGCTCGTGCACCAACTCACGCATCGAAGACCTGCGGGCGGCGGCGAGCGTGGTGCGCGGCTACAACGTGGCGTCCACGGTACACGCGATGGTGGTGCCCGGCTCGGGCCTCGTGAAGGCGCAGGCGGAGCAGGAGGGCCTGGACAAGATCTTCACGGCGGCGGGCTTCGAATGGCGCGACGCGGGCTGCTCGATGTGCCTGGGCATGAACCCGGACTTCCTGCTACCCGGCGAACGCTGCGCATCGACCTCGAACCGCAACTTCGAGGGACGGCAGGGGCCGGGCGGCCGGACGCACCTGGTTAGCCCGGAGATGGCGGCGGCGGCGGCGATCTCCGGACACTTCGTCGACATCCGGGGCTGGAGGCGCAACTGATGGAGCCGATCCAGACGATCCACGCCCAGGCAATACCGCTGAACCGCGCCGACGTCGATACGGACCAGATCATCCCGGCGAAGTACCTGAAGCTGGTGCAGCGCAGCGGCTTCGGGCGGTTCCTGTTCGATAGCTGGCGCAAGGACGAGTCGTTCGTGCTCAACGACCCGGTGTACGCGAAGGCGCAGGTGTTGATCGCCGGGCCGAATTTCGGTTGCGGATCGTCGCGCGAGCACGCGCCGTGGGCGCTGCAGGACTACGGCTTCAAGGCGATCATCGCGCCGTCGTTCGCGGACATCTTTCGCAACAACTGCAGCAAGATCGGCCTGCTGCTGATCACGCTGCGGCCGGACGAGGTCGATATCCTGATGCAGGCGGCCGAGCAAAAGCCGGAGGCGATCGTGACGGTCGACCTGGAGGCGCAGACGGTGCAGCTTTCGGGCGAGGAGTGGTCGATGCACTTCGACATCGACCCGTTCCTCAAGAACTGTCTGATCAACGGCCTGGACGACATCAGCCTCACGCTTCAGAGCGACGCCGACATCGCGGCTTTCGAGGAGCGGCGCCCCGATTTTCTGCCCAAGACCGTCAGCGTGTAACCCCACCCCACCCGTTAGTCCAGGAGCGGCCGAATGCCCACGGACCAGGAGCTGAAAGAGCAGCAGCGGCGGCAGTGGAGCGGAAACGCAGCCAGGTGGGACAGCATGCACGAACGCCTGGAGCGGGAGATGTCGGCGGTGACCGCGTGGCTCTGCCGCGAGGCGCGCGTGGCGCCGGGGATGCGCGTGCTGGACCTGGCCTGCGGCTCCGGCCATCCGGCGCTGAACATCGCGCTGCTGGTGCAGCCGGGTGGGAGTGTCGTGGCGACTGACCTCGTGCAGGAGATGGTCGAGGTGACGCGGCGGCGGGCCCGCGAGGCCTCGCTCGAGAATATCGAAGCGCGGGTGATGGACCTCGAGGCGATCGACTTTCCCGACGAGAGCTTTGATGCGGTTACGTGCCGCTTCGGAGTGATGTTCTGCCCGCAGCCGCTACGGGCCGTCTCCGAGGTGCGGCGGGTTCTGAGGCCCGGGGCGTGGGTTGCGTTCTCGGTGTGGGACACGCCGGACAAGAGTCCGGGACAGACCGTGGTTGGCGAAGCGCTGCGACGGTTTGGCCGGCCGCAGCCACCGGTGGACTATGACGCTCCGGGGGTGTACCAGCTGGCGCCGCCGGGGAAGCTGGAAGCGCTGCTGCGCGAAGCGGGTTTCGGCGAAGTGCACCTGGAGTCGTTGACCATCGACGTCGAGTACGAATCGGTGGAGGCTCTCTGGGGAAGGGCGTTGGTCAGGCCCGGGACCCTGCGGGTGCAAACGGAGGATCTGTCCGAGGAGGACGTCCGACGCCTGAAGGGCCTGCTGGGAGAGGTAGTTGCGCCGTACACGCGAGACGGCGTGATTCACCTGCCGACGACGCCGCTCTGCGCAGCCGCCCGCAAGTAGCTTGGCCGAGGTCGTCGAGTGGGTGGCCGTCGCCGGGAGACCGGAGACGCTGCTGGCGCTGATCCGCGACTACTCTCAGCGTCAACGCTTCTTACCGGACGGCTGGCGATACGTGCGCGGCTACGGCGTGACCAGCGGCATTGGGGCGCAGATGGAGATAGAGGCGCGCATCGGGCCGGGCGTGACGACGCACGTCGTGCAGCTGCTGAGCGAAGGCGACGACTTCATCGACGAGGGGCCGCCGGGCGGCGAGAACTACCTGACGACCTGGACGGTGCAGGCGAAGGGCGAGGACTCGATTGTGCAGGTTGAGATGCGCTTTCGCTACGGCGGGCTGGTGGGCGAGTTCTTCGTGCGGAAGCGGCTGCGGCGGGCGTTGCGCGAGATGCTGCAGCGGCTGAAGGCGCTGGCGGAGGCGAGATAGAGAGCCGCTTTGGCGGGCGCCGAGTGTCTCGTATAGTGAGGCCGAGAGTGAACACACCGCAGGTTGAAACCCGCGGCAGTAGGAGCGTACATGTCGGTCTTTAACATTGCGGTGCTGCCGGGGGATTACATTGGGCCGGAGATTACGGGCGAGGCGCGTAAGGTGCTGGAGGCCGCGGGGCGGCGCTTCGGCCATGAGTTCCGGTTCCATGAGGCGCTGGCGGGCGGCGCGGCGTACGACGTGTTCGGCGAGCACCTGCCGCCGGTGACGCTGCAGGTGTGCGAGGAGGCCGACGCGATCCTCAAGGGACCGTTCGGCGGGCCGCGCGACGAGATCAATCACCCGAAGTGGCAGGGCGTGGAGCAGAACGCGATCCTGCCGCTGCGCAAGCACTTCGACCTGTACCTGAACCTGAGGCCGGTGGTGGTGCCGGACGCGCTGCTGGACCTTTCGCCGCTGAAGCCGGAGTTCGTCAGGGGGACGGACATGCTGATCCTGCGCGAGCTGTCCTCCGGCATCTACTTCGGGCCGCGCGGCGAGCGACAGGTGGAGGGGCCGCGCGAGACGATGCAGCGCGAGGTCTGGGACACGGAGCAGTACAACGAGTACGAAATCGAGCGCATTGTGCGGGACGGCTTCCGGCTGGCGCAGGCGCGGCGCAAGAAGCTGACGCTGATCGCGAAATCGAACGTGATGTCCACGGGGCTGTTCTGGCGCGAGGTGGCGGCGCCGATCGCGAAGGAGTACCCGGACGTGGCGATGGATTACCTGCACGTGGACGCGGCGTCGATGGAGCTGATCGTGCGGCCGACGCAGTTCGACGTGATCGTGACGTCGAACATCTTCGGCGACATCCTGTCGGACGAGGCAGCGGGGCTGCTGCGCTCGCTGGGGATGGGGCCTTCGGCGTCGCTGAACGAGAAGGGCTTCGGGCTGTACGAACCGATCCACGGCTCGGCGCCGGACATCATGGGGCAGGGCAAGGCGAACCCGCTGGCCTGCATCCTGAGCGCGGCGATGATGCTGCGCCTGTCGTTCGACCTGCCGGAGGTTGCCGACGCGGTGGAGTCGGCGGTGAACAAGGTGCTGGCCGAGGGCGCGCGGACGCCGGACATCGCGTCGCCGGGAGAGGCGATCGTGACGACGCAGGAGATGGGGCGCCGGGTGGCGGAGGGTCTTTAGCAAGACAGAGTGACCTGAGGCGAGCCTTTCGGCGTACACGTAGGGGGCCCAGCATGCTGGGCCCCCTACGTGTTTAGGGGCGTGCCCGGCCTCGATGC
>DATDOP010000158.1:0-4452 GCA_035293185.1 Dehalococcoidia bacterium
CATGAACCACGCCATCCGCGACATCCCGGAAGAGATGGTGCGCCTGCACATCTGCTGGGGCAGCACCCACCACCCGCACACTCAGGACATCCCGCTCAAGGACATCATCGACATCGTCTACAGCGTCAAGGCGCAGTGCTACTCGATCGAGGCGGCGAACCCGCAGCACGAGCACGAATGGGAGGTCTTCAAGGACCACCCGCTGCCGGACGGCAAGATCCTCATGCCCGGCGTCCTCGGCCACTGCGCTCCCGAGTTCGTCGAGCACCCGGAGCTGGTCGCCCAACGCCTGCTGCGCTACACGAACCTCGTCGGCCGCGAAAACGTCATTGGCGGCACGGACTGTGGCCTGCAGCGCGTAGCCCACGAGTCGATCCAGTGGGCCAAGTTCCGCGCCATGGCCGAAGGCGCAAAGATGGTGACAAGACAGCTGTGGGGACGCAACTAGTGCGGGGCGCTCTTGGCGCTCCTTTCGCGGGGTTTGGGGCAGTGCCCCATCTTTCAATGCCAGGGCAGGATGGTGACCAAACAACTATGGGGACGCAGCTGCTGCGGGGCGCTTTAGGTGGCCCTTCAGCGGGGTTTGGCGCGGAGCCCCATCTTTCAATACCAGGGCAGGATGGTGACAAGACAGCTGCGGGGACGCAACTAGTGCGGGGCGCTCTTGGCGCTCCTTTCGCGGGGTTTGGGGCAGTGCCCCAGCTTCAACACAAAACGCCGAAACTACAGTTAACGGCGGCGCGCCAATAAGCGCATAATTATCGAGACTTTCAGGAGGACTGGATGCTCAGCACCAAAGACACCGATTACCTCTGCAGGATTGGCCCCGGCACGGCGATGGGCAATCTCATGCGCCAGTACTGGATGCCGGCCATCCGCTCGGACGAGCTGCCGGCCCCGGACTGCCCTCCAGTCCGCATCAAGCTGCTCGGCGAGGAGTTGATCGGCTTTCGCATGACGTCGGGCGAAGTCGGCCTGGTGCAGAACGCCTGCCCCCACCGCGGCGCCTCGCTGTTCTTCGGCCGCAACGAAGAGGAAGGCCTGCGCTGCGTTTACCACGGCTGGAAGTTCGACGAGACCGGCGCCTGCGTCGACATGCCGTCTGAACCCGCCGAGTCCAACTTCCGCAACAAGGTCCGCGTCACCGCTTACCCCACCACGGAGCGTGGCGGCATCATTTGGGCGTACATGGGCTCGCGCGAAGTGCCGCCGCCGCTGCCCGACCTCGAAGCCAACATGCTGTCCCAGGGCGCGCATCAAGTCAGCGTGCTCTACCGCCCGTGTAACTGGATGCAGGGCCTCGAAGGCGAGATGGACACCGTCCACGCCGCCTTCCTGCACTACGGCGTAGCCCAATCCAGGGACTTCGAAAAGGGCGCCTTCGACTACTACCACTACCGGCAGCGCGACGCCAAATTCGTCACGATGGAGACCGACTACGGCACCGCCAACGGCGCCTACCGCCCCGCCGAAGAGGACACCAACTACTGGCGCGTCACCCAGATCCTCTTCCCCTTCTACCACATGATCCCCGGCGGCCGGCTGGGCGAGGTCATTCGCATCGGTGCGTACGTGCCCATGGATGACGAACACCACCTGCAGTGGGAAATCGGCACCTTCGCCCCGGACGGCACCGCCGAGGGCCGAGCGCTCGCCCGCGGCAACCCGGGGATGGACGCTCCCGTCGGCTCGCGACGCCTGCCCAACGGCACCGGCTGGTACGAGCGCTTCCGCAGCGACCAGAACCTGGCCAACGACTTCCTGATCGACCGCGAAGCCCAGAAGCGCGGCGATAGCTACACCGGCATCCCGGGCATCCGCATCCAGGACTGCGCCGTGACCGAGACGATGGGCATCGTCAACGACCGCTCGAAAGAGCACCTCGGCACCACGGATTCGTTTATCATCCGCACGCGTCGCAAGCTGATCGCGATGGCGAAGGCTCTGGAAGAGAACGGCGTCACGCCCATCGGCGCCGACACGCCGGAGGTCTACCGTCAGCGCTCCGGCGAAATGATCATCCCGCGCGCTCAGGACTGGTGGGAGGCCTACACTTCGAAGCGTGAGCAGTGGCAGCCGGTCAACATCCCCACCACGGTAGTCTCGTAGGGTGGCCTCAGTGAAGCCACCCTCAGGTCTACCCCTTTAGCGGGGTCTGGGGCAGAGCCCCAAGGTTAGTCGGGAGAGACGCTCGCATTCGCCCCTTTAGCGGGGTCTGGGGCAGAGCCCCAAGGTTAGTCGGGAGAAACGCTCACATTCGCCCCTTTAGCGGGGTCTGGGGCAGAGCCCCAAGGTTAGTCGGGAGACGCTCACATTCGCCCCTTTAGCGGGGTCTGGGGCAGAGCCCCAAGGTTAGTCGGGAGACGCTCACATTCGCCCCTTTAGCGGGGTCTGGGGCAGAGCCCCAGGTTAGAAGGAGAAAGAGGAAGAGCAAATGGCGAAGATAATCGGCGGCTTCGGTTCCTCCCACAGCCCGCTCATGAGCCTCAAGACGGGCGAGCTCTGGGAAACACACGCCAGGAACGACCCCAAGAACCGCGAGCTGGTCCAGATGCCGGCAGGCAAGCGAGTCACTTATGACGAGCTCCTGGCCGGCGCCAACCCTGAGATCGCCAAGGTGGTCAACCGCGAGATGTTCGACCAGCGCATCGAGGCGCTGCAGGACGGCCTCGACGACCTCAACAAGCGCTTCGGGGAGACTCACCCGGACGTCGTCGTCATGTTCGGCGACGACCAGGCCGAGTTCTTCTTCGACGATAACTACCCGATGATCAACGTTTACTGGGGTGACACGGTCCAGCTGGTGCCGCGTACGATCCGGGACGACATGAGCGAGTCCGCCAAGGTCTCTGCTCTCGCCTACGGCACGGATGACCGTCCCTACCCGTGCGACCGCGACCTCGGCCTGCACATCATCGACCGCCTCTGCGACATGGACTTCGACGTGGCGCACACCCAGTTTCAGAAGGAAGAGTACGGCGGCACCATCGGCCCGGCCAACTGGTACCTGGACATGCAGCGCACCACCAAGCCGCGCCGCTTTGGCCTGCCCCACGCCTTCTCCTTCCCCATCGTGCGCTGGTTCGACGGCAGGGACGTGCCGATTGTCCCGATTACGATCAACACCTGCTACCCGCCGAACTGGATCAGCCCGCGCCGCGCCTACGCGCTCGGTGCAGCGGTCCGCAAGATCGTCGCGGACTGGGACTCGGACAAGAACGTGGCCTTCGCCTGCTCCGGCGGCCTCAGCCACTTCGTCGTCGACGAAGAGCTCGACCGCCTCGCGCTCAAGGGCCTGGAGTCCGCGGACGCCGGCATCCTCACCACGCTGCCGCGCCACCGCCTGCAGTCGGCGACCACTGAGACCCTGAACTGGGTCGCGACCGCCGGCGCCATGGGGGGCACGAAGATGGAAGTCATCACGTACGAGCCGGGATACCGCACCGCCGCCGGCACAGGCTGCGGCTGCGCCGTCGGCCACTGGCACAGCTAACGGCGACCGAAATCCGCGAAAAGGCGCCCCGACTTCCTCGGGGCGTCTTTTCTTGGTGCAGGAACGTAGGAGATAGTGCATAAGGCATAGCGCATAGTGCATGTCGCGCTGAACGTGGCAATGCCTATGTTCTATGCCTTATGCACTATGCACTCGGAGGCAACGATGGCGCTCTTTCTTGCAAAGACCGAACCCGGGACCTACTCGATCGACGACCTGAAGCGCGACCAGACGACCGCGTGGGATGGCGTGCGCAACCCGTTCGCCGTCCAGGCGATCAAGTCGATGAGACCGGGCGACCGGATCCTCATCTATCACTCGGGCGCGCAACGCTCCGTCGTCGGCCTGGCGGAGGTTGTCTCAGACCCTCGTCCCGCCGAGAACGACGACCGCAGCTGGGTAATGGACCTCAAGTACGTCCAGCACGCGAAGAAGCCCGTGACGCTGCAGGAAGTCAAAGAGTCGCATCTGTTCGATGACTGGGCGCTCGTGCGCCAGGGCCGTTTGAGCACCATGTCCGCGCCGGACTCGTTCTGGGCCTGGCTTCAAGAACAGGGAGCTTTCTGACCACCTCCATTCCCCTCTCCCTCAGGGAGAGGGGAATGGTGAGGGCGAGCGCCCGGACGGTGATCCACGCGTGGTCACCTTCAACCAGAGACGGGTCGCTGCTCTCCGCTTTCCCGGCTGAAGGTGACTCTCGGTTTAAGATTGAGCCCACTCCGCCGCCTTCAATCCTGTGCGCTAAACGACAAGGAGTCACCATGCCCAGACGTCAGAGCTTCGAGATTCAGCCCGTCGGCCACCGCGCCCCCATCCCCATGGCGGCCCGCGTCGGCAACATCATCGTCACGTCCGGCATCCCCGGCGCCGACCCCACCACGGGCGAAATGCCCGCCTCCCTGGAGCAGCAGGCGAAGAACTGCTTCCGTAACCTGGAAAACGTCCTCGCCAAAGCCGGC
>DATDOP010000159.1:0-2417 GCA_035293185.1 Dehalococcoidia bacterium
GTCGCTGCGTCCAGCGGCCGGCTAGCCCCTGTGCGGCGGCCAATACTGAAAACAACACTAGACGCGCGCCTGAAAAATCTCGATAAAGATAGCAGTATGAATGATGGCATCCCCGATCTGATCCAGCGCGTCGCGTGTACGGGCAATGAAATCGACCTGCGGCAATACCCGACACGCATCGAGGGTATCGACGGGTCGAAGCAGCAATTCCGCGAGCTGCTCAACAGACTCACGGCACTGCAACGGCGGCTGTTCATCCAGGGCTCCCAGGCGCTGGTCATCATCCTCCAGGGCATGGACACGTCCGGCAAGGACGGCATCATCCGTCACGTCCTGCGCGCCTTCAACCCGCAGGGCTGTCGCGTCTACAGCTTCGGCCCGCCGAACAGCGAGGAGATCGGTCACGACTTCCTTTGGCGCACCACGCGCTATCTGCCCCAACGCGGCCAGATCAGCGTCTTCAACCGCTCTCACTACGAGGAGGTCCTCGTCGTCAAGGTCCACCCCGACCTGCTGACGGCGGAGCACGTGGATGCCGCGAGGGTCCGGGACGGTTCCCTCTGGACCGAACGTTACGAAGCGATCCGGGCCCAGGAGCGCCATCTTCTGGCCAGCGGCACGGGAATCGTCAAGCTCATGCTGCACATCTCGTCGGAGGAACAGGCCCGGCGGCTGCTCGCGCGGCTCTCCAACCCCGCCAAGAACTGGAAGTTCAAGGAGTCTGACGTCGAAGAGCGCCACTTCTGGGACGACTACCTCGCCGCGTACTCCTCCTGTCTCAGCGCGACGTCTACGCCGGCAGCGCCCTGGCACATCCTGCCCGCCGATGACAAACGCACCGCCCGGCTTCTCGCCGCCGCCATCATTGTCCAGGCACTCGAAGCCCTGGACCTGGCTGCGCAGGAAGTCTCGCCGGGGCGGGCACTGGAGCTCGCTGCGATCAGAAACCGCCTGAAGTAGCAACCTGGCTGGGCTCTCTTTCCCCGTCCTCCCGGGAACCGGCATTTCAGCTCCATCGCAGCGGCTGGTTGGGCGCTGAACTTAGGGGTTTTCCCGAATGTGCCACCTGAGCGGGCCTTCATAGGATGTGCCTGCACCCACCGCCGGGCTTCTACCGCGAAACCCGTCGCGGCGCAGACGCTCTAGGACCCCCTTCAGCGGGGGATTGGGGGCAGAGCCCCGATTTCGGCGCAAACGCCCAGGGACCCCCTTTAGCGGGGGATTGGGGGCGGAGCCCCGATTTCGGCGCAAACGCCCAGGGACCCCCTTTAGCGGGGGATTGGGGGCGGAGCCCCCATGTTCAACAAAGGAGCCATCCCCGTGGAAATCCTCGTCATCATCGTTGCTTTCTGGCTCATCCTCGTCGGCGGTTACGGCGGCATGACGCTGCTCAACGGCAGCCACAAGCGCCCCGCCGCCGGCCGTCGCGTGGCCCCGCCCGCGCCGCGCGTCCGCATCTCCGCCGAGTTCGGCCAGCAACCCCTGCCCGGCGCTCCCGCCTCCACCCAGCTCGGTGGCCTCTTCTCTGAGGTCGACATGCTGCGCGCCCAGGTCGAGCACCTGCGCACCGAGGTCGTCGCCCTGTCTGACGTCGCCACCCGCTACGAGAAGCCCCGCACCCGACGCTACCGCACCGGCGTCTACTCCGACCTGCCGCGACTCCTCCGCCGCCAGGTCAAGGAAGTGCGCAGCATCCGTCACCCGCTCAGCGTCTAGAAGCGCCCTCCTTCCCGCTTGAGAGCCCGGGTAAAGGACTACCCGGGCTCTCTGCTGCATGTTGGACGCGTTGGCGCTAGCGTTGTTCTCTCTGGGGTGTCCCGCACGCCACCGCATACTCGAACAGTCGCGTGCCGTTACCGTCGCGCAGCACCAGAGTTGGGCGCACGCTGCCATCGGGACAGACGAAGCCTTCCTTCTGCCAGGATGGGCCCCGCTCCAGACGGCCGCTGCCGAGCGGTTCGAGACCTGGCGGCGCCGGCCCGGCAGGCAACAGCACGCTGAGATTTCGCGGGTGCTCGTCACGGGACACGGAGCCGGCCAGAAGCATCGCAGCCGCCGTGATCGCGACGGCGCTCAGGATCGACGCAGCCCAGAGCAGCCCCGTCAGACTCCTTGCTCCAGATTCCTTCACCCGCACGGCCGCCACTTCGGCGACGTCGCTCTCGTCGTCGAATTCGCCGGGAGCCGGCTCAGCTTCGATGGGTCGTGGCTCTGGTGCCAGAACGGCCCCGCTCAGGTCGAGCCTGGAAGCGATGAAAGCAGCCTCGGTGCGGTTGCGCGCGTCGAGCTTCGTCAGCAGACGGCTGATGTGGAACTCCACAGTGCGCCGTGACAGGTACAAACGCTCCGCAATCTCGCGGTTGCTCAGTCCCTGCGCCAGCAGTCGCAGCACTTCTGCCTCGCGCGCCGAAAGCGCC
>DATDOP010000160.1:0-3905 GCA_035293185.1 Dehalococcoidia bacterium
GTGGCGGATGACGCGCAACAAAGACAACGACTACGGAATCGACCGGGAGATGCAGAAGACGGTGAACTACACCGGCCTGCCGACAAACCGGACGCAGGATGCCGCGGTGATCGAATCGATGGGGCCGATCATGGACCGGACACACGAGCACCTGGGCCGGTCGGACGCCGCGATTATCTACATGCGGCGCCTGATGATCGAAGCGGCGAAGCAGCTGCAGCGAGGCATCGAGCCGGAGATATTGCAGCATCCGGAGTGGAGCCGCGTGCGCCCGCTGGACATCGTCACGGAGGAGCCAAAGATGGTGCCGCTGTGGCAGCAGCACTACGCGGAGTACATGCGGCTGGAGCCACTGGCCGTACCCGCGCCCGTGAGCTAGGCGAACTCAGGGTCCGGCCGGACCTTCGCTGGATCGCCGGCGCATTGCCGCAACAGCGTGTGCGAATCACGGCTTTATCACAAAGTCGCGACAAGTTTCGCGATATTTAACCGGTCCATTGAAAAGCACTATGACACGGCCTAGTATTCAACTCTCTTCGACCGTGAGGCTGAAGTTGGACTCTTGTATCCAAGTCGAGCCATAGCCAAGAAGGAGGAGGGAAGTGTCTGAGAGCTACTGGGACAGCGCTTTGAGGCGGAGGGTGAGCAGGCGGAGGGCATTGGCGGCAACCGGGGCAACTGCCGCCGCCGCTGCCTTCCTGGCGGCCTGCGGCGGCGGGGACGACGACGAGGGAGGCAGCGCGCCGGAAGAGAAGAGCGGGCTGATCCACACGCCGCAGGATTCGACTGGCGGGGCGAAGCCGGGCGGTGTGCTCAAGCACTTCTTCACAGCCGACATCACCACGTTCGACTCCCTGGCGAACAACGGCTCGGCGCCGCTGAGCCAGTCCGCAGCCTTTGCCTACCCCCGGCTGGCGAAGTACTCGATTTTCAAGTACCCGGAACGGAACCAGGGGACGAGCTTCGAGGGAGACCTCGCGAGCTCCTGGGAGGTTAGCCCGGACAAGCTGACGGTCACCTACAAGCTGCGACCCGGGGTGAAGTGGGACCCGCGGCCACCGACCAGCAGCCGTGAGGCCGATTCCCAGGACGTGATGCGCAGCTGGGAGAAGTTCAAATCGACCAACCCGGGAGCGAGCACCTTTGTCTACAACGCGGCGACGGCGCCCAGCGCGCCGGTCGAGTCGATGACGGCGCCGGACAGCAAGACGATCGTCCTCAAGCTCAAGGAACCGGACTCGTCGATCATCGCGCTGTTTGCGGGCACCACGTTCAGCCCGATGCCGCGTGAGTTCGAGGGCGGCTTCGACCCCAAGACGACCGTCCGTGGACACGGTCCCTGGCTGCTGGATAACTACACGCCATCGGTCGGCTTCACGTTCGTGAAGAACCCGAATTACTACATGAGCGGCCGTCCGTTCCTCGACAAGATCGAAGTGCCGATCGTGCCGGAGTACGCAACCCGTCTGGCGCAGTTCCGGGCGGGAAACATCCACACGGACGTAACCGGTGGCTTCGGCGGCAACCAGGCGGACATCGTCCCGACGAAGAGCGCGCTGCCTGACACGCAGCTGCTCGTCGCCGACTCCTTCCCCACGCAGGCGCCGTGGCACCTGATGTTCGGTTGGGACGGCAACGCACCGTTCAAGGACAAGCGCCTGCGACAAGCGGTGTCGATGCTGATCGACCGTGAGGGTGTGATCGATGCGCTGGACAACCGCGACGGTTTCGCCAAGGACGGTCTGGAGCTGGAAGTCGCGTACAACACGGTTGTCAGCGCGGGCTGGGGCAGCGCCTGGTTAAACCCGAAGAGCGAAAAGGACTTCGGGGCCAGCGCGAAGTTCCTCAACCACAACGTCGACGAAGCGAAGAAGCTGATCGCGGCTGCGAACGGTGCCGGTGTCGAATTCGACTTCCACTACAACGCCACGCCCCAGTTCCCAATCCAGCAGCGGGTTGTGGAGCTGTACAACGCGATGTTCCTGGAGGCGGGGCTCAAGCCCAAGCTCAACGGCATCGCCAACGGGCCGGAGTACCAGGACAACTACTATTACGGCTACCAGAGCAAGGGCTACGCCGCCGGCACAAAGAAGGGCTACGGCGGCATCGCGGCGGGCCAGGAGCGGCCGTTCGCGACGCTGGCGCTGATGGTCCACGGCACGCTGCACAAGGACGGAGCCTTCTACCACGGCATGTCTCCGGACGGGCGCAACCTCCAGGATGGAGACCCGAAGATCAACGACTTCGCGATGAAGATCAAGCAGGAATACGACGCGGGTAAGCAGCAGACCTTGACGCACGACCTGATCCGGTACTTCACGGATCAGTCCTATTACGTACCGCAGGTCTCCGCGGTGAAGGGTTTCAGCCTGTGGTGGCCGATCGGCAACCTGGGTGTTTACTCCAACGGGGTCTCGCCGAACCTGTGGACGGAGCGGCACCTGAACTGGTGGGTAGACACGACGAAGAAGCCGTTCGCCTAGCCTCAGCCGCAGGCCTCGGCACTGAGTCAGACTGCCTGACTGGGACGTGCCTGGGCCAGTTGCAGAACGTAGCAGGGCATGCCGTCCGGGTCCATCACGGAGAAGAGCCGGCCGAAGGGCATGTCTGTTAGCGGCGTGCCGACCGGCGCCCGGCCCGACATCTCGGTGAAGGCAGCTTCGGCGTCGTCGACCAGCCAGTAGATTTCGGGCTGGAAGCCGGCGGACATCGGCTGCTCTGAGGTGATGCCGAAGTTTTCGAACTGCACGAATGTGGGCGCCGCGCGCTCAACCTTGAGACCGATCACGTCGACGTAGAAGCGCTTCGCGTCTTCGATGTCCTTGACGTACTCCACGGCGAATCCGAAACGTGGGCTGGTTTTCACGATGCTGTCCTCCTCAAGTAATCTCGACTTCATCTTAAGGAGGGCTGCTGACAGCATCGTGTCAGTAGGAGGAAGCCTTGGGACATCATTCCTGACAACGGTATGTCAGCAGCCAGCAGCTCAGCGGAGTACGGTGATCGCCGCGAGCAACTCGAGCTGATCCAGCGACAGGCCGGCCGGCTCCATGATCACGGTGACCTGATCGCAGGCCGCGGCGGTGAAGGCGGCGAGCTTCCGTTTGCACTCATCGGGTGTCCCGTAGATCGTCGCGGCGTCGATGTTGAAGTTCGGGCCGTAGTAGGCCCGCCAGTGCTGCTCGCCCTGGTCGCGAGCCTCGGCAGGCGTCGGTGCGACGCTGACGTTCTGCAGTTTGGCGAAGGCGAGGGATGCAGGATCGCGCCCTCGCTGCATGGCGGCAGCGAGGATGGTGTCCACACCCGCGAGGAACTGGTCGACGTTGCTCGAAGGCGCGATCCAGCCGTCGGCGACGCGGGCGACGCGCCGCAGCATGGGCGCCCTGATGCCGCCGAGGTAAATCGGGATGCCGCCCGATTGGACCGGCCTGGGGTTGATCGTGCCCTCCGCGATCTGGTTGTAGCGACCTTCGAAGTTGACGCCGTCTTCGCGCCAGAGCAGGCGCATGATCTCGATGCTCTCGATCAGCCGGCCCACGCGTTGCTCGATCGGCACGCCGATGCTGCTGTACTCCGCGGGCGTGCCGCCAATTGACATGCCGAGGATGAGGCGGCCACCGGAGAGGCAATCGAGAGTGGCGGCGGCCTTCGCCAGGAGGACCGGATTGAGGTAGGAGGACAGCATCACGGCCGTGCCCAGACGGACGCGCGTGGTCAGGGCGGCAACCCAGGTCAGAAGATGCACTGGCTGGAGCACGTCGACGCCGGAGAAAACGTGGTCACCGGCCCAGATCGAGGAGAAGCCGAGCTCCTCGGCGCGCGTGACGAAGGCGCGTAACGCCGCGGGGCCGGCAGGCTGGACGGAGGGGATTCGCAACGCGTATTCGAGCCTGGCCATGCGACGC
>DATDOP010000161.1:0-6124 GCA_035293185.1 Dehalococcoidia bacterium
CCAGCTCTTCCTTGTGCCGCAGTACGATAGCTACCAGGTCTATCTCAAGACCGACGATTGCTACACCGCCGCCACGCTGACCACGCGCTCCGGCGACAAGGCGCAAATCGAGTCGTTGCGCCTCTTCCTGGCACACCTGAAGATCGACGTCTCGAAGCTAAAGTAAGCTCAGGCTCGATGGTAGGCGTCCAACATGTTGGTCGCCTACCATGACGCAGGCCCTTCAACCGCCAGCCGGTACCCGTAGGCGTAGATCCCGGACCTCGGCACGAAGTCGAACGACTCGTCACGCACGAAGCCCATGCGCTCGTACATCGATTTCGCCACCGCCATGAAGTCGGTCGTGTGCAGCGCCAGCACCGGGCTCCCCGCCTCGCGGCAGCGACGAATGCACTCCTCCGTCAAGCGCCGTCCCAGCCCGAGGCCCCGCGCCTCCGGCAGCACCGCCAGTCGCAGCATTCCCGCCCAGCCCGCCGGCCACTCACCCTGCGCCGATTGCGAGCCGTCTGGATAGAACGAAACGGTCGCGATTACACGACCCGCCTGCACCGCAACCACCACCTCAGCTTTATCGAAGTGCGCGTCCACGCGGCCCACCATCTCGTAGAAGCGCTGCCAGCTCTCCGCCGGGTAGTCTGTCACGAACTGCGCGTACGCCGCCCGGATCACGGCGCCCACCGCCTCAGCCTCGTCCGCCCGCGCGTCACGGATCGTCACCTGGGTCGCGATCTCGTCGCTCATAGCGCCATTATCCCGCGTTGCCGCTCCGCCTGTCCCTGACGTAACGTAGGGGCGGTTCGCGAACCGCCCTACAACGCCCCGGCTGCACAAACGAAAGGTCATTGGTCATGCCTCACACCTACACCAACCCCAGCGCCGTCTCCAAGCCCAACAACTACACGCACGTCGTCACCGCGCAGGGCGGGCGCACCATCTTCATCTCCGGGCAGGTCGCCATCGATGCCGCCGGCAACATCGTCGGCCAGGGCGACCTCGCCGCACAGGCGACCCAGGTCTTCGAGAACCTCAAGGCGTGTCTGGCCTCGGCCGGCGCCACCTTCGCCGACGTGACCAAGATGACGACGTTCATCGTCAGCTACCGTCCCGCCGCAGACCGCGCCGTCCTGGGCACCGTGCGCTCGAAGTACCTGTCGGCGGAGAACCCGCCCGCCAGCACGCTGGTCGGCGTCCAGTCGCTGGCCACGCCGGACATCATGATCGAGATCGAGGCGACGGCCGTCCTGCCCTGAGCAGACGAGTCCCTGCGCCGCACCCTGCACCATTGCGAGCCACAGCGCGCCAGCGCGAGGCGAAGCAATCCCGGAAAACCCGCGTGCCCTCGACACTGCCGGCTCGCACACAGATGCCGCGCCGGGCCGAGATTGCTTCGCCGCTAGTCGGTCCTCGCAGCGGTGCGGGCGTGCGGCGGTTACTCAACCTCCGCGATCAGCTCAACCTCCACCGGACAGCCCGCCGGCAGGCTGCTGACGCCGATCGCTGCCCGCGCGTGCCGGCCTGCCTCGCCGAACACCTCCGCCAGCAGGTCGGACGCCCCGTTGATCACCTGCGGGTGCTGCGTGAACTCCGGCGTCGCGTTGACGTAGCCCGTCACCTTGACGATGCGGTGCACGCGGTCCAGGCTGCCCACCGCGCTGCGCAGTCGCGCGATCATCGCGACGGCTGAAAGGCGCGCCGCCGCGTAGCCTTCCTCCACCGAGACGTCCTCGCCGAGTTTCCCCACGACGCGCGACCCATCCGGCCGCACCGGCAGCTGCCCGGAGACGTAGACCAGGTTTCCCGTCCTCACGGAGGGTACGTAGTTGCCTGCCGGCGCCCCGGCGTCTTCCAGCTTCAAGCCAAGCTCACGGACTTTGTCTTCTGCGCTCATGACCGCATCCTACCAACCGGCACGGCGCTTTTGCGAGAAAGGACGGGCTTCAGCAGCGAATGTTGCTGGGAAGCGACGCGTTCAACGCGCGAATGCCTTCCTCGACGAACGTGTCGTCGCTGATGTCGACGCCGTGCAGGATGTCCAGCAGGGGGAAGCGAAAGTCCAGGAACTCCACCTCCGGCCGCATCGCCTGCAATCGACGTTCGTCGACGCCTGCCGCCTGAAGACAAGCGCCCAGTTGGTCCTCGAGGCCGAGCCGCCCGAAGCCGAACAAGGGCAGCCAGAAATCGAGTGCCGGGTTACTCACCACCGCATCGCCGAAGTCGATCACCCCGCACAGGTCACCGGCCGCGTCGATCAGCGTGTTGCAATCGAGGTCCTGGTGCACCAGGCAGGGCTCGAACTCGAAGTTCGCGACGTTGTTCAGGTTCGCTTCGTAGACCGCTTCGATTTGCGTGCGGGCCTCACAGCTCACCAGCGGGAATAGGCGCCGGATCACATCCTCGTAGTGTGCCGCGCGTTGCTCTCGCAGTGCGGCGCCTTCGAGCAAAGGCACGCCCAGCTCGATGGCGCGGCGCACCGGGAACGAGTGCAGCTCGTTGATGAACCGGCCGATGTCCTTGCCGAAGTTGGCGGACGGTCGCCGTCCCGACGTGATCAGGACCTCGCCCGGCAAGATGCGGTGCGCGGCGAAGGGCGCCCCGTTCGGTCCGTGTTCGCCAACGAACTCGACCTTCGGCACGCGCGTGCTGACGCGGCTGCTCAGCTCCGGCAGCAACGCTTGTTCCAGCCTGAGCGTCTGGAAGTTGCCCTTCGTGCCGAGCAACCAGGTCAGGCCGCTCTCGTCCTTGGGGAAGCGCAGGACGTACTCACCGGCCGTGAACGCCCAGAACTCCCAGCCCTCCGCCAGGAACGCGATCGGCGCGTCCGCGACCTGCGGCGCGTACTCCCGTAACGCGCGCCTGATCTGCTGCGTTTCTGGCTTAGACCAGCTCATGTCACCATCCTAATCGGCGCGCTTTCAGATTGACACCTGGGGCCTCCAGCGCTACGATTGGCGCGTGTTAGTGTCATGGTGACACTAACTAAACCGGGGCACCAATGGCGCGTCACTTCGACTACATCATCGTCGGCTCCGGCATCGCCGGGCTCTACGCAGCGCTCATGGCGCGCGACCACGCCGACGTGCTGATCCTCACCAAGGGCAGCATCGACGAAGCGAACACGAAGTACGCGCAGGGTGGCATCGCCGCCGCAATCGCCTCGGACGACAGCGCGGAGCTGCACCTCGAAGACACGCTCGTCGCCGGCGCCGGCCTGGTCAACGAGGCGGCGGCGCGCATCCTCGCCACCGAGGCGCCGGACCGCATCGCTGACCTCGTGCGCTTCGGCGTCCCGTTCGACAGCGTCGACGGCGAAGTCGAGCTGGGCCGCGAGGGCGCCCACAGCCGTCGCCGCATCCTCCACGCCGGCGGCGACTCCACCGGCGCGCATATCGAGCTCACGCTCAGCGATCTCGCGCGCCACTCGCGCATCACGATCCTCGAGCACTCTCAGGCCAAAGAGCTGCTGATCGAAGACGGAGCCGCGGTTGGCTTGATTGCGCTGGACGCCCGCAACAACAGCACAGACGAATTCACCTGCGACCACCTTGTGCTCGCCACGGGCGGCTGTGGCCAGCTCTATCGCGTCACCACCAACCCGCCCGTCGCCACCGGCGACGGCGTCGCGCTGGGCTACCGCTCCGGCGCCGAGATCATGGACATGGAGTTCATCCAGTTCCACCCCACGGCGCTCTGCCTCCCCGGAGCGCCGGTGTTCCTCATGTCCGAGGCCATGCGCGGCGAAGGCGGCCTGCTCTACAACGCCAGAGGCGAGCGCTTCATGCCGGACTACGATCAGCGCGCTGAGCTCGCCCCGCGCGACATCGTCGCCCGCGCGATCGTCAACGAGATGGCGCGCACCGGCAGCGAGCGCGTCTACCTGGACGTAACGGCTTTGCCGCCGGAGCGCACGGCGGTGCGTTTCCCGCAGATCATGCGCTACTGCGCCAACTACGGACTGGACATAACGAAGGAACGCATCCCGGTCTCGCCCGCGGCGCACTACACGATGGGTGGCGTCCGCACCAACGAATGGGGCGAGACCAACATCCGCAACCTCTACGCCGCCGGCGAGGTCGCCTGCACCGGCGTGCACGGCGCCAACCGCCTCGCCAGCAACTCGCTGCTCGAGACGGTGATCTTCGCCAAGCGCGTGATCAACCGCACGCTGGACGCGAGCCGCAAGCCTGTCGGGCGCTACGGCGGCGCGATCCGGCTGCCGGACAGCCTCGAGGAGGCGCACAAGACGGGTGTCTACCGCCCGGGCGGTGATGAGTTGACGCGCATCGGCGCACCGGCGCGCGCCCTGCCGTTCTCTGAGACGCCGCTCAGCCTCTCCAGCCTGCAGGAGCTGATGTGGGAGAAGGTCGGTATCGTCCGCGACGGGCCGGGCCTCGCCGAAGCCGCGCTGACGCTGGCGATGTGGCAGCGCTCGGCGCCCGCGGCCACGGACCGTCCCTCCCAGGAGCTGGCGAACCTGCTGCTGACGGCGCGTATCGTCGCTGAGGCGGCGCTGCTGCGCCAGGAGAGCCGCGGCGCGCACTACCGCACTGACTTCCCGGAGCCGCTCGATTCCTGGCGCCATAACATCATCTTTCGCCGCGACGCCTGATCGCCTTGAACCGCGACCAGCTTCTCGCCCGCATCGACGCCCAGTGGCGCGCCCTCATCGACGCGCTTGCGGGTTTGCCGGACGCCGTGATGCTCGAGCAGGGCGTTGTCGAGGGCTGGTCGGCGAAAGACGTCATCGCGCACGTCGCCAGCTGGGACGGCGAGGCGTTGAAGGCGCTGCCCCTGATCATGCAGTCGAAGCGTCCGCCGCGTTACGGCGGCGTCGACAACTTCAACGCCCGCCGGTACGAAGCCAACGCCCGCCTCAGCCTCTCGGAGGCCCGCGACGCGCTGGGGTCGACGCACCAGCGCCTACTCCACTTCCTTGCCACCGTCCCGGAGACCTGGTTCGCCACCGAAACCCGGTTCCGCCACCGCCTGAGGCTTGATACCTGGGCCCATTACCCGGAACATACGCAGGCGATCCTCAGCTGGCGCAGGGAACGTGGGCTGTGAAACTGAGGCACGGCGTTTATCCCCTCTCCCTGGAGGAGAGGGTTACGGTGAGGGGGCGAAGCGTCCAATCATGACTCCCCACCTCGATTCGGACCTCGTCCGCCGCCTCGTGCGTGACGCCTTGATCGAAGACGGCGCGTTCAACGACGTGACCACGCTTTCGACCGTCCCTCCCGATCAACGCGGCCGCGGCGTCTTTCTCGCCAAGGACAGCGGCGTCCTCGCCGGCCTGCCGCTGGTCGAAGCCGCCTTCGCGGCACTCGACGCCTCGATTCGTCTCGACCCGCTGCTAACCGACGGCGCGAAGCTGGAGCGCGGCGTCCACATCGCCCGCGTAGAGGGGCCGCTGGCCGGCATCCTCTCGGCCGAACGCATCGCGCTCAACTTCCTGCAGCGCCTCTCCGGCACCGCCACGCTCACGCGGCGGCTCGTCGATGCCGTGGCGGGCCTGCCGGTGCGCATCGTCGACACGCGCAAGACCACGCCGGGGCTGCGGGCGCTGGAGCGCTACGCCGTGCAGGTCGGCGGCGGGCACAATCATCGCTTCAACCTCTCGGACGGCTTGCTGATCAAGGACAACCATCTCGCTGCCGGCCGTTCGCGCGGCCTGACGCTGGCACAGACAGTCGCCGCGGCACGGGCCGGCGTGCCGCACACGCACCGCATCGAGGTCGAGGTGACGAGCTTCGACGAGGCGCAGGAGGCGATCGCAGCGCGCGCCGACGTTATCCTGCTCGATAACATGGATCCGCCGGAGATGGCGCGTTGCGTCCAGATGATCGCCGGCCGCGCCCTGACGGAGGCCTCCGGCGGCGTCACGCTAGCCAACGTCCGCGCCATCGCCGAGTCCGGCGTCGACATCATCTCGTCCGGCGCCCTCACCCACTCCGCCCCCGCACTGGACATCAGCCTGGAGGTCGAAACGGCGTGATGCCGGCCAGGCTGGTCCGCTCTCCCTTGAGGGAGAGGGTTAGGGTGAGGATGAAACGCAGCCTGGGACAGATCGGTTCTCGTTCTGCCGTGCCCACCCGAAATGCCTGACGTCCTGATCCTCACCGGCCCG
>DATDOP010000162.1:0-4939 GCA_035293185.1 Dehalococcoidia bacterium
CACGTCGGCATCGTCCTCAGCGCCATCGTCGCCGACGGCCAGGACCTGCGCCGCGAAGTGCTGATCTTCTGGGCGGTCGGCGGCTTTGCCGGCCGCACGCTGCCCTTCACCGAGGTCTGGGACGGAGAGGTGCTGCCGGAGGAGGTTAACGTGCTGTTCACAGACGGAGGCAAGCTGGCCGACCTCGGCGACGTGCACGTGATCGATCAGTCTCTGCGGCGCTGATCCCGCGTGACTGGCAGCGCAATCTGCGCAGGGCGTAAGATCGTCTTCGCACCGCGCGCGCAGTAATCCACTCGTCGTCCAGGAGGAAGCAATGGCTGAAGTTCTCGGTCTCGGTTTGAGCCACTACCCGGGGTTCATCTTCGGCGACAGCGAGATGTCGATGCGCGTGAAGTCCACGATTACCAGCCCTAAGGTGCCGGTGGCCCTCAAGGACCCGAAGAACTGGCCGGCGCCGATGCAGGCGGAGTGGGCCGACGACGAGGGCAGCGCCTTCGCCACCCGGCACCGCAACGAGTTCGTCGAAGGCGTCCGCATCGCCCGCAAAGCCCTGGACGATTTCGCGCCCGATGTCGTCGTGATCTTCGGCGATGACCAGTACGAGAACTTCAAGGAAGACATCATCCCGCCCTACTGCGTCTGGATCGCGGACGAATACCAGACTCAGCCGCACCTGCGCAGCTTCCCGCGCCCCCAGCGTCCCAACGTCTGGGAAGAACCCTACGACAAGACCTTCGTCACGCCGGGTCATCGCGAGGCCGCGAAGTACCTGGTCACGAAGCTGATGGATCAGGGCTTCGACGTGCCTTACGCCTACAAGTCGCTGCATCTGGAGGGCCTCGGCCACGCCTTCATCAACACCCAGATGTACCTGGACTACGACCGCATCGGCTGGGATTACCCGGTCGTGCCGTTCCAGGTCAACGCCTACGGACGCAACGTCGTCAGCGGCAAGGGGCTGAGCGGCCGCCTGTTCACGGAAGCAGACATCGAGTTCGACCCGCCCTCGCCTTCACCGAAGCGTTTCTTTGACCTCGGCGTCGCCGTGGCCAAGATCCTCCGCGAAAGCCCCTGGCGCGCGGCCGTAATCGGCTCGTCCAGCTGGTCGCACGCCTTCCTGACCGACAAGAACAACTGGATCTTCCCTGACATCGAGTCCGATCGCGCCCGCTTCGAGGAGCTCAAGACCGGCAACTATCTGGCCTGGCGAGACCTCAGCCTCGAGCAGCTGGAGTCCTGCGGCGAGCAAGAGCTGCTCAACTGGATCCCGCTGGCCGGCGCGATGCACGAGCTCGGCCAGAAGGCCAGCCATTGCCAGTTCATCGAGAGCTGGCTGATGAACTCCTGCAAGTGCGTCGCGGTCTTTCCGCCGGGCAACTAGCACCTGCTGCGCAAGTTCTCAATCGATGTAGTCAACCCGTAGACAAGTGTGGTCGCTGCATCACTGCAGTGGTAGACTACGCGCGCTTGCCGTGAACGTCAGCGTCAGGTGAGCAGCCTCTCCCCGCTGGCCCTGGTTCTCATGGAGCACGTTGCTCTGTAATTGGGCCTGCCTGTGCCCAGAGTAAGAAAGGAACGAAGCGTGTTTAACGGCCAGAAAGTCTACGACGTCCATGGTCACGTAACAGCGCCGGACGCCTACCGCGCTGGTGCTGCATTACTCATGGCGTCAAACACTCCGCAGCGCCAGAGCGTCCTCATGCAGCCCAGCGACAAGCGCCCCGGTCCGCTGCAGGACGAAAACTTCAAGCGCGTCGTCGAGGCGCAGCACGTCCAGTACATGGACGAGCGCAACATCGACGTGCAGATCATCGGGCCGCGGCCGTTCCTGATGATGGGCTGGATGTCCCAGGAGATCCTCCCGTCCTGGACGCGTCTCACCAACGACGCGATCGGCCTGCAGTGCTCCTACTTCCCCAGCCGCTTCCTCGCTTCCATGCAGCTGCCCCAGAACGGCCACGCGCCGGACACCAAGCACTGCCTCGACGAGATCGAGCGATGTCAGAAGGAATGGGGCGTCATGTCCGTGTACGTCGGCCCCGACCCTGAGGGTCTGCGCCAGACGCCCGGCATGGACAGGGCTTACTGGTACCCCCTGTACGAGAAGTGCGAGCGCGACGGCCTGCCGATCATCGTCCACGGCACCAACCACCAGGACCCGCGCCTGACGATCATCAACCAGAACTACCAGGTCGGCTTCCTCACTGAGCAGTTCATCGCCACCCAGCTGCTCGGCTTCAGCGACGTCTTCGACCGCTACCCCGAGCTGAAGGTCATCGTCTGTCACTGCGGCGGCGCCCTCAGCCGCTTCGCCCCGACGGACAACCACAACTTCCAGCGTGACACGAGCAAGAACCTGTTCTACGACACCTGTGCCTACGAGCCCACGTTCCTCGAGGCCGCGGTCAAGCAGAAGGGTGTGGCGCAGATGGTCTTCGGCACCGAGGCTCCCGGCTCCGGCCGTCACCTGGACCCGCGCACCGGCCGCACCGGCGACAACGTCGTCCCCACGCTGCAAGAGGCCGCCTACCTGACGGACTCCGACCGCATGGACATCATCCACAACAACCCGGCCAGGGTTGTCCCGGCGTTCACCAAGGTCAAGTAAGCAGACCTCAACGTCGCAAGACGCTAGGAGGGGCGCAGGTCGCGAGACCGGCGCCCCTCCTGCTTTGGCTGCGAGCGTTGTCGCCCCGTCAGCCAGCCCATACCCTCGATCACTTCGGGTGCCGTCAATGGTAGGCGCCCAGCATGCTGCGCGCCTACCATTGCCAGGCCATGCTGACCCTACCGGCCGGGAATAAGCAGAGGGGCCTCGTTCGAGGCCCCTCTGCGGTGTTCCGTAACGGCTAGCGGCTCCCCCGCAGGCGCGGGTCGAGCCAGTCACGCAGGGCGTCGCCGAAGATGTTGAAGGCGACGACTGCCACGCTGATCGCCGCGCCGGGGACGACCATCGTCCACCAGGCCAGCTGCCAGGACGGACGCGTCTCCTGGAGCATGCGCCCCCAGCTGGGGCTTTCTGCACTCGAGACTCCCTGACCAAGGAAGCTGATCGCCGCCTCGATCAGGATGGCGACACCGATCTGCACGCTCGCGACGATGATGATCGGCGCGGCGACGTTCGGCAAGACATGGCGGTACATTATCCTGAACGGACTGTTACCCACCGATAGCGCAGCCTCGATGAACTGTTGATGTTTAACGCCGATGGTGGCGCTGCGCACAATCCTTACCGTGCCCGGCACCAGGATTACCCCGATGGCTAAGGCTACAGATTCGAATGTCCTCCCGAAGATCGTCACGAAGAAGATGACGAAGACGATTGCGGGGTAAGCCAGCATGATGTCGATCAGGCGGCTCACGATCATGTCGACCCAACCACCCAGATACCCGCTGCCGATACCGAGGGTGATGCCGGCGATCATGCTGACCGCGATGGCGGCAAACGAGACGCCAAGGCTGTTACGCGCCCCATAAATAATCCTGGACAGGAAGTCCCTGGCCAGGTTATCTGTGCCGAAGGGGTGCGACAGCGACGGCGACTGTAGTCGCACGAAGTCGAGCCGGTTGGCGTCGTAAGGTGAGATCGAGGTGCCGAAGAGGGCCAGCAGCACCAGGAGCAAGCAGACTACGCCGGCCAGAGCGCCCACCGGGTTGCGGCGGGTGTTGCGCATGATTGTGCGGCGCCAGTTGGTCGCACTGACGATCGGTTCATTGAGTACGCCGATTTCAGCAGTAGATGTAGCCATCTAGGAAAACCTCACCCTGGGATCGAAAAGCGCATAACTCAGGTCAACCGCGATGTTAATCACGATGATGATCACTGAGAAGAACAGCACCAGGCCCTGTACCTGGGCAAAGTCCTTCGTGATGACCGACTCGATCAGCAGAGTGCCGAGACCGGGCAACGCAAAGAGGAACTCAAGCACCACCGTCCCGCTGAGCAGGAACCCCAGCTGGATTCCGATCAGGGTAACCACGGGCAGCATGGCGTTTTTCAGCGCATGCTTGGACAGGACAACGCGTTCGTGCAGGCCCTTGGCGCGGGCCGTGCGCACGTAGTCCTGGCGTAGGACCTCGAGCATCGAGGAGCGTGTCAGCCGCGCAATCGTGGCACTCAGGGCCAGTGCCAGCGCGATCGTCGGCAGGTACATCTGCTCCAGGTTCTTCATCGGGTCTTCCCAGAATTGGACATATGGGACGGGTGTCGCATATCCCCACCATATGGCCGGAAGGGTGACGAGCATCGTCCCCACCCAGAAGCTGGGCATGCTCAGCCAGCCGATTGTCACGAATCTCGCCAGGACGTCCGGCAGTTTGTCCTGCTTCAGCGCCGAGAAGACGCCGATAGGCAAAGCAATGACGATTGCCAGGATGCTTGCCAGGACGGCCAGCTCGATCGTAGTGGGAATGCGGTCAGACATTACTTCGAGGACAGGCCGGCGCTGGACCATCGACCGTCCAAGGTCTCCGGTGAGCGCATTGCCAACCCAGGTGAAGTACTGACTGACCAGCGGCTTGTCGAGGCCGAGATCGTGGTCGATCCGGTCGCACTGTTCTTCGGTAACGCTCTCGACCGAGCCCACCACGATAAGGCAAATATCTCCGGGGACCACGCGTGTACCCCCGAAGACAAGAATGCTCACCGCGAACAGCACAGGAATCGCAAGTAGCAGTCGACGAATGATGTACTGACCCATATCCCTCCCTGGTCTACCACGCTTTCGCTGTGTATTAAGTCTCCCGGCTCAGTCCCAAACCTGGGACTGAGCCGGGGAGAATACCAAACCTTCGGCCGGGTAGAGCTTACGCCTTACCGAAGTACCAGTGCTTCATCCACGGCACGGCGCCATTGTAAGCGTCGCGCGGCATTTGTGCGTTCTTCACGGACGGGTCGGTGATGTACGTCAGGGTGCCGGTGACACCGGAGGCGTGC
>DATDOP010000163.1:0-7047 GCA_035293185.1 Dehalococcoidia bacterium
TGGGGAGGGAGGATTCGAACCCCCGCATACGGATCCAGAGTCCGCTGTCCTACCACTAGACGACTCCCCAATGGGATTTCATCCTAGCACAGCGTTTTTTCGAGCTTCAAACCAAGGGCGAAACGTCTCCGAGCCAGAGCATGGTCGCTGGGTAATGAGCGCGCAGGCCGTTGATCAGGCGCCCGTCAGCGGTTATCAGCTTGACGTCTTCGCGCAGAGCAAGGGCGACGTAAAGGGCATCGTAATAACTACGATCGTGGCTTAGGGCAAGGCGGAACGCCGCTTCTCGTAAGGCGTCGGACGGAAATCGATCCAACACAAGGGCGATCTCGTCGAGGGCGTGTGCGCCAATAACTTCTCTCATCGAACCGGAGCGGATCTTCTTCAGAAAAACGTTTGCCGCTTCAGTCAGAATGAAATCTGGGGCGAGCAATGAGTCCTGGCTTGCAAGGAGCATTCGTGCTTGCTCCCACAGGCTTTCCTCCAGATACCACTTAACGACAACGCTCGCGTCAAGGACGTAGGCGGTCAACGCTCGCGATCTTCGCGGATCAGCTCAACGCTATCAGTTGTCTGGGGGCCGTTCTGCTTTCGCGCCCAGTCCGCGTAGCGTACGAACTCCTCGCGTCGAAGGTCCCGAATGGCCACGTCTTCGAGAATCTCTTTGACTTCGGCCTGCAGAGACCGGCCACGCCGCCTGGCCATAAGCTTCAAACGTTGCACTGCTTCTGGTGCCAGATCACGGACCAATATTTGTGCCATCATGCGCGCTCCGACGCTATGATAGCAAAATGCTAGCACAGCCGCTACTGCAGCAGCTGCACGGCGTCCCGCAGGCGCAGGACGCAGCGCTCGCGGCCGAGCACCTCCATGGACTCGAACAGCGGCGGCGACACGCTGCGGCCGGTGATCGCGACGCGCATCAGGCCCGCGAGATCGCGGAACTTGACCTCCAGGCGGTCGGCCAGCGCGCGGTAGGCCTGCTCCATCGCCTCCGGAGTCCCGTCTTTGGTCTGCTCGGCCAGCACCAGGGCTTCCGAGAGCAGCAGCGCCGCGCGGGAGCGGTCGCCGGCGTAGGTCTTGCCCAGCAGCTCGTCGGCGTCCGGCTCGATGCCGTGGGGCAGGTAGAAGAACGCCATCATCTCGATCGCCTTGGAGGCGAGCTTGACGCGCTCCTTGACCAGCGGCACGAGACGCTTCGAGTACTCGGCGTCCAGCGGGCGCGGCACCTGCGACGGCAGCCCGCCCTCCGACTCTGGTTTCTCCAGCCAGGGACGCACCACCTCGACGAACTCCTCGTCCGTGAGCGCGCGCATGTACTCGGCGTTGATCCAGTCGAGCTTCTCCAGGTTGAAAACTGCCGGGCTTTTGAGCAGGCGTTCGAGGCTGAAGTGGGCGACGAACTGGTCGCGGGAGATGATCTCCGTCTTGTCGTCCAGCGACCAGCCGAGCAGGGCGAGGAAGTTGAAGACGGCATCCGGCAGGTAGCCCTGGTCGCGGTACTCCAACACCGACTGCGCGCCGTGGCGCTTCGAGAGCTTGCTGCGGTCCGTCCCCAGGATTAGCGGCGTGTGCACGAATACCGGCGGCTCGTAGCCCAACGCCCTGTAGACGCGCAGATGCAGCGGCGCCGAAGGCAGCCATTCCTCGCCGCGCAGGACGTGCGTGATCTGCATCTCGTGGTCGTCGACGACCACCGCGAGGTGATACGTCGGGAAGCCGTCCGACTTGAGCAGCACGGCGTCGTCCAGGCGCTCGTTCTCGAAGCGCACGGGGCCGCGCAGGAAGTCGTCGACCACCGTCTCACCCTCGTCGGGCATGTGGAAGCGCACGACCGGGCGCCGGTCTCCCGCCTCAGCTTTCGCCAGCGCGCGGCCATCGTTGGTGCTGCAGCGGCCGTCGTAGCCGGGCGGCAGCTTTCTCTCGCGCTGCTGGTTGCGCATGGCGTCCAGGCGCTCCGGCGTGCAATAGCACTCGTAAGCGTGTCCTCCATCGATCAGGCGTCGCGCGGCATCCTGGTAGAGGCTGAGGCGCTCCGACTGGAAGTACGGGGCGTGCGGCCCGCCCACCTCCGGCCCCTCATCCCAGGGCACGCCCAGCCAGCGCAACGACTCGTAGATCTCGTTCAGCGACTCCGGCACGTAGCGGTTACGGTCCGTGTCCTCGATGCGCAGGATGAAGGCGCCACCGGTGTTGCGCGCCAGCAGCCAGTCGAAGATCGCGGTGCGCGCGGTGCCCAGGTGGGGCGTGCCCGTGGGGCTGGGCGCGAGGCGTACGCGGACGGGGCTCATGGTCATGGCCGTATGTTAGCAGCGGGGCCTGAGAGACCCAATGGAGGTTACGATTGCAGCTCGGAACCCGCAGGACTCCCCGTCATCAATGGTGAAGGCGAGGACAGGTACCTCGTGGCACGTCTGCCGCTGATCGCTCGCGATCTGGACTTGATGAAAGGTAAATGTATAAAAGTTTGGGCTTTTTACTAATTAATTCGCGCGAAGTCGTTGTAATTCTCCTGTGGAAGTGCTAAACCATGGGCTGTCGGGGGCGAATCCCTGCTCTTTTCTACTAGGAGGGTCGCGTGGACAAGCTCAACACCTTAAGCAACGGAGAGAAGCTAATCGCCGGCGGCGGCGTGTTAATGCTGATTGCGTCGTTCCTGCCGTGGTACAAGTACGACTTCTCAGACTTGATCAGCGTGAGCCGCAACGGTTGGCAGTCGCCGGGAGCGTTCTGGTCCCTGCTCGCTGTCGTCATCGGCGTGGCTATGGCGGTGGCGATCCTCGGTCCGAAGTTCGCAAACCTGCAGCTTCCAGACCTCGGATCGGTCACCTGGCCACAGGCGCACCTCGGTTTAGGCGTAGCGGCACTCGTGTTCATCATCCTGAAGTTCATCAACGAGTCCAGCTACATGTCCTTCGGCTTCTATCTAGGCATCATCGCCGCGATCGCGCTGGCAGTAGGCGGGTACCTGTACTTCACGGAGCACGGCGGCAAGCTCTCCAAGCCTTAATCGCTAATCCTGAGCGAGTTCGAGAGCCGCTGGCAATGCGTCAGCGGCTCTTTTGTTGAGCTTCGGCATGCGATTGCGTCGAGGCTCCGAACCGAGCGCGGACGCCGGCCTGTCCTGGGGCGAGGCTTCGATCCTCATGGGCGGCGGGCTGATGCTGGTGGCGTCGTTTCTGCCCTGGTACGAAGTCGACTTGATCCTGGCGACGGGACGGCTGAACGGCTGGCAGGAGCCGGGCCGGGCGTGGTCGATGCTGGCGGTGATGCTGAGCGTCGCGCTGGGCTTGCTCGTCCTGAAGCGAGGGCTCGACCCCGGTAGTCTGCCCGAGCTGCCTCAGCCGCCTGCCTGGGGCCGGATGGTGGCGACGTGGGGCGTCCTGCCGCTGGCCTGCGTGACGGTGAAGCTGATCATCGATTCCGACTTCGTGGCTTACGGGTTTTATGCGGCGCTGATCGCGGGGGCGCTGGAGGCGCTGGGAGGCATGCTGGTCTTTCGGCGCCAACAGACACGCTCGTTCCCAGACTACTGAGCTAGAATCCTGACGGAGGGACCCGAATGAATGAGACGGTTAGCGAGACGGCGGTGGTGGTGAGGGCGCGCTGCGAGCAGAAGGTGTTCCCGCCGTATGACGACTTTCACGGCACGCCGAACCCGATGCTCTGGCGCCGCGTGAGCATCGAGACGCAGCGGGGCGTCGCGGCGTTCGAGCAGACGGACTACGGGCATCCCGGGAGGCTGAACCCGTGGGAGCCACGGGGTGTGGCGCCGGCGCTGGCGCCCCGGCTGTCGCAGCTGCGGGCGGTGGCGGAGGCGCTGGCGGCCGTCGAGGCGTAGGCGGTCGCAATAAGGGCCGCATCTTAGGTTCCTTAGCATCTCCGTAGGCCGGACTTCAACAAACGCATCCTCCTCAGACGCTGTCGGGCTTACTGGGCATCGCTGCCGCGCTGCTGCGCCCCCGAGAACCCTGCAGTTCCGGGTCCGCTAGCGCGTGGAGTTGCTCGCTTGGGGCAGCGGGAGGGGTGCTAACGGCGGTGTTGGGGCGATAATGGCGCCGTAATGCCGGAGAAAGGTCGTGGGTAGGCGTGTGGCTGAGGTAGCGATTTCTGATCTGAGACCGCTGTGCGACCCGGCGTCGTTTCCGTTTGAGACGACGGCGGAGGTGCAGCCACACTTCGGGCTGATCGGCCAGGACCGTGCTATCGAGGCGCTGAAGTTTGGGCTGTCGATCGATAGCAAGGGCTTCAACATCGTCGTGTCGGGGGAGCCGGGCACGGGACGCACAACGGCGATCCGGGAGTACCTGCAGGTCGTCTCGGCCGGGAAAGCGCCGCCGGACGAGTGGCTGTACGTGAATAACTTCAGCGATCCGCATCAGCCGCGGGCGATCCGCATGCCGGCGGGCAAGGGTCGCGTGTTCGCCAAACAGATGGCGGAGATGGTCACCGAGGCGCGCGACCTGATCCCGCGCACGTTCGAGTCCGACGACTACGTGGCGCGCCGGTCGCAGATCGTGGGGTCGGTGGAGAGGCAGCGGGCGTCGCTGTTTGCGGACCTGGCGGAGCGTGCGCGAAAGGCGGGCTTCCAGCTGCAGGGCAACCCGTCCGGCTTCTTCCTGGTGCCGCTGGCCGAAGACCAACCGATGGAGGACCAGGCGTTCATGGCGTTAAGCCAGGAACAGCGGGACGAGCTGCTGCGCCATCGCGACGAGCTGATGGAGCAGCTGCGCCCGCTGGCCAAGCTGGGCCAGAGCGAGGAAGCCGAAGCAGCCAAACGCCTGGCGGAGCTGCAACACACGGTCGCTCGCAACGTCGTCGATACGCTGGTGAACCGGTTCTTCGAGGACTACTCGGAGCACGGGGACGTGCTGCAGTACCTGATCGAGCTGAGCCGCGACATGATCGACAACGTCGACGTGTTCCTGCGGCCGCCGATGGGTACGCCGCCGATGCCGATGGTGCCGGGCGTGCCGCAGACCGTGGGCTCGCCGTTTCGCAAGTATGAGGTGAACCTGCTGGTCGATTGCAGCGCCGAGGAATGCGCGACGGTGGTGTTCGAGTCCAACCCGACGCCGCAGCGGCTGCTGGGCCGCATCGAGAAAGAGGCCACGTTCGGGACGGTGGCGACGGACTTCACGATGATCCGTGCCGGTTCGATGCACCGCGCGAACGGCGGCTACCTGGTATTCGATTTCGACGACATGCTGCAGTATCCGCTGTCCTGGAGCGAGCTAAAGCGGACGATCCGTACCGGCCAGATCACGATTGAGGAGATGGGCGACCGTCTCGGCTACATCGAGACACGGACCGTGCGCCCGCAGCCGATCCCCTGGACGGGCAAGGTGGTGGCGATCTGCCGCGAGCAGATTTACCGGGTGCTGTACACGCTGGACCCGGAGTTTCGCGAGTTGTTCAAGGTGAAGGCGAACTTCGACAGCCGCATCGATCGGACGCCGGCGAACGAGGCCGCGTATGCGGGGCTAATCGCGGCGGTGTCGCAGCGAGAGGGTTTGTTGCCGCTGGAGCGCGGCGCGGTGGCGCGGGTGGTGGAGGAGGGCATGCGCATGGCGGAGGACCACAGCAAGCTCTCGATCCAATTTGGGGACATCACGGACATCGTGCGTGAGTCGTCGCACTGGGCGCGCGGCGAGGGCGCGAAAGCGGTGACGGCAGACCACATCCGGCACACCGTGGCGAAACGCGAATCGCGCGTCGACCTGGTGGAAGAGAACGTGCGTGAGGCGATCGAGCGGCAGATCATCCTTGTCAAGACCGAGGGCGAGGCGATCGGTCAGGTCAACGGCCTGTCCGTGATCGACGTGGGTGACGACGTGTTCGGGCAGCCGTCGCGGATCACGGCGACGGTTGGCGTTGGCCAGGAGGGCGTGATCGACCTGCAGCGCGAGGCGTTGCTCAGCGGGCCGATTCATACCAAGGCGGTGCTGACGCTGCAGGGGTTTCTGCTGGACCGCTACGCCGCCGATTCGCCGCTGGCGCTGAGCGGGCGCATCTCCTTCGAGCAGAGCTACGGGATGATCGAGGGTGACAGCGCCACGGTGGCCGAGGTCTGCGCGCTGCTGTCACGCCTGGCCGAAGCGCCGATCAAGCAGTCGCTGGCGATTACGGGTTCGATGGACCAGAAGGGCGAAGTGCAGGCGATCGGTGGGGCGAATGAGAAGATCGAAGGCTTCTTCGACGTCTGCAACGTGCGCGGGCTGACCGGCGAGCAAGGCGTGGTGATCCCGGCGAGCAACGTACAGCACCTGATGCTGCGCGAGGACGTGGTGGAGGCAGTTCGCGCCGGGCGGTTCAAGATCTACTCGATCGCGACGCTGGACGAAGCGGTGGAGATCCTGATGGGCGTCCCGGCCGGCGTGAAGGGTGCGGACGGCTCCTACGCACCGGACTCAATCAACGGGCTGGTGCTCGCGCGTCTCAGGCGCTTCGCGGCTGAACTCAAGGCTTTTTCCGCTCACCACGACAAGTAGGCCACGCCGGCCAAACTGACTAATTCCGCGGCGCGGCGAGCGTCAGGGCTCAACAGCCTCTAAGTCGCTGCCGAACATAAAGCTGTGAGCAACTCGAGGTCCGCGGCTCGATGAATCTGAGCAGGCGCTGGTGGGCGCTGTGGACGGGAGTGCTCGGGGCGCCGCTGGTGTTACTGGTCGCGCTGCTCTACGTGGTGCCGGAATGGGACCGATCCTTCGGGACCTTCGACTTTCACTTCTACGCCGTCTCGGCGGTGACGTTGGCGGCGGCGATCGCCTGTGTGTTCATCATCGGGCTGACACAATCGCTGCGAGAAACGCGCCTGCTGTTCCTGGGTCTGGGGTTCCTGAGCATCGCCGGGATCTTTGCGGTCCACGGGCTGGGGACGCCAGGGCACTTCCATGATGAGGCGTACTCGGAGCTGAGCATCAGCAGCTGGCTGAGCGTGCTGGCGGGAGCCGGCTTCATCTTCCTGAGCTGCGCCAACCTGCCGCACGGCGTCGAGGAGTTCGTCAAGCGCCACGGGTCGCTCATCCTCGGCGGGACGGCGGCAGC